>JAEZKX010000092.1 GCA_023436025.1 Pseudomonadota bacterium
TGCCGGTGCCGACCGGGTGCGCGCCCGGCTCGTCGGTGATGGGGTCTCGGTTGAGGTCTCGTTCTTCTGCCATCGGATGCTCCTGTGTGGGGTTGAGGTATCGCATCCATGTTGGCCCTGTGGCCGAGCCGCGCCGTCGTCGCAACGCCGACAACCGATGTAGGACCTGTCTCGCCTCGGGCTGCGGGGGCATGGCTGAGCGCGCCCACAGGGGAACACAGCACAGTCCTACAGGTTCCGCGTGGACGTGCAGGCACGCTTGGTTCCGGGTGATGCCCATGAAATATTCGCTGCGCAAGACTCCTTCCCACCTCCACCTCACGTACAAATACGGAGAGGCCAATGGCGGGCTGCTGGGCCGCAACCTCGTGCTCGAGGTCGCCGAGGGCAACGTGCTCACGCTGGAGATCGACCTGTCGGCCAACCTGCTGGCGCGCAACAAGAGCTCGCCCTGGTACCTGGATGCGGTCGAGCTCTCGTCGAATTACCACAAGCTCAAATCGCTGCAGTGCCCCGACAACCTGGTGCGCACGCGGCTGATCCGCGCGTGGGAAGGCGTGCAGGACCCGAAGCTGCGCATGCGGCTGGTGCTGAACCCCCGCGGGCGCTACGTCTACGAGGTGTCGCCGCACTCGCTCTTCATGGGCGGCATCCAGCTCGACGTGCAGGCCTTCCTGGAGGAAGAGTCCGAGGCGTCCGCTCCCACCGGCGCCGCGCCCCAGCCGGGCGACGGTGCCCCGGCCGACGTGGCCGACCCGCACAGGAAACACGCATGACGCACCGTCTTCTCGCCAGCCGCTGGGTGGCCGGGCTCTTCACCGCCTGCCTGCTGGCCTTGCCGGCGCTGCAGGCCCAGGCCGACGCCGGCGCCCTGCGCGCGCGCCATGCCGAGCTGCGCGAACAACTGCGCGACAACCCCTACCAGCGGCAGTTGCACATCGACTCCACCGAGGGGTCCAACACGCTGCAGGGCGACGTCTACGCGGTGCTCGACCACCCGTTCGACAAGGTGCGCGACGCGCTGAAGGAGCCGGAAGCCTGGTGCGACATCATGCTGCTGCCCTTCAACACCAAGTACTGCAATGCCAACGACGACCGGCTGGCCGTGCGCATCGGCCGCAAGTACAACCAGCCCGTGGAGCAGGCGTACAAGATCGACTTCCAGTTTCGCACTTCCGCGGCCAGCGGCGACTACCTAGATTCGCGCCTGACCGCGCCGCAAGGCCCGGTGGGGACCAGGGATGTGCGCATCCGCGTGGAGGCGGTGCCGCTGGACAACGGCAAGACCTTCATGCACCTGAGCTACGCCTACGGTTTCGGCGGCCTGGGCCGCATGGCCATGCAGGCCTACCTGTCGACCGCGGGTGCCGACAAGGTCGGCTTCAGCTACGCCGGCAAGGACGCCAACGGCCAGCCGCAGTACATGGGCGGCGTGCGCGGTGCCATCGAACGCAATGCGATGCGCTACTACCTGGCCATCGACTCGTACCTGGATTCCCTCAGCGCCCCCGAGGCCGAGCGGGTGGAGCGCCGCATCCAGCACTGGTTCAGCGCCACCGAGCGCTATCCGCGCCAGCTGCGCGAGATGGACCGCGCGACCTACGTCGCGATGAAGCGGTCGGAGTACGAGCGGCAGCAGACGGCGGGCCTGAACTGAAGGGCGGCAGGCGCGTCGGCGCGCCAGGCCCGACGTGCCGGCCGCGCACGAAGGCGTCCCGGCCCCCATGAAGGGAAGGCATGCCGGCCGGCCATGAAAAAAGCCCCGCGTCGCGGGGCTTTTCGCTGGCAGGCGGGCCTTTACTTCAAGCCGGCCGCCGCGCGCAGGGCCTGTGCCTTGTCGGTGCGCTCCCAGGTGAATTCAGGCTCCTCGCGGCCGAAGTGGCCATAGGCGGCGGTCTTCTCGTAGATCGGGCGCAGCAGGTCGAGCATCTGGATGATGCCCTTGGGCCGCAGGTCGAAGTGCTCGTTGACGAGCTCGGCGATCTTGTGGTCGGGGATCACGCCCGTGCCTTCGGTGTAGACGGTCACGTTCATCGGGCGCGCCACGCCGATGGCGTAGGCCACCTGGATCTGGCACTGGCGCGCCAGGCCGGCGGCGACCACGTTCTTGGCCACGTAGCGCGCGGCATAGGCGGCCGAGCGGTCGACCTTGGACGGGTCCTTGCCCGAGAACGCGCCGCCGCCGTGCGGGCAGGCGCCGCCGTAGGTGTCGACGATGATCTTGCGGCCGGTCAGCCCGCAGTCGCCCTGCGGGCCGCCGATGACGAAGCGGCCGGTGGGGTTGATCAGGAAGCGCGTTTCCTTGATCCACTCCTTGGGCAGCACCGGCTTGATGATCTCCTCGATGATGGCTTCGTTGAAGCTCGCCTTCATCTTGGTGGCCGATTCGCTCTGGTCCGGGCTGTGCTGGGTGGACAGCACCACGGTGTCGATGCTGTGCGGCTTGCCGTCGACATAGCGCATCGTCACCTGGCTCTTGGCGTCCGGACGCAGGAAGGGCAGGCGGCCATCCTTGCGCAGCTGCGCCTGGCGCTCGACCAGCCGGTGCGCGTAGTAGATCGGCGCGGGCATCAGCACCGGCGTCTCGTCGCAGGCGTAGCCGAACATCAGGCCCTGGTCGCCGGCGCCGATGTTGAGGTGGTCGTCCGAGGCGTGGTCGACGCCCTGGGCGATGTCGTTGGACTGCTTGTCGTAGCAGACCATCACCGCGCAACCCTTGTAGTCGATGCCGTACTCGGTGTTGTCGTAGCCGATGCGCTTGATGGTGTCGCGCGCGACCTGGATGTAGTCGACGTGGGCGTTGGTGGTGATCTCGCCGGCCAGCACCACCAGGCCGGTGTTGCACAGCGTCTCGGCCGCCACGCGGCTGCGCGGGTCCTGCTGGAAGATCGCGTCGAGGATCGCGTCGGAGACCTGGTCGGCCACCTTGTCGGGATGCCCTTCGGACACCGACTCGGACGTGAAGAGGAAATCGTTCGCCATTTGAATAAACTCCGTCGGTTGATTGCAAGGCGCGTTGCCTTGTGCCGGAGCTCGGGCGAACGCTTTAGCAGATCTTGTTTAACGTCGCCCTGCAAGTAGTTCCATAACTCGGCGACGCCCCCATTCTAATCCGCGTGAAACGACTCTTCCAACTGCTTTCGAGATGGCCCTTGCCCCTGTTGCACGCGGCCGGCGCGGTCCTGGGTTGGGTGGCCTTCCTCGGATCGCCCACCTACCGCCGGCGCTTCGTGGACAACGCGCGCCAGGCCGGCTACGGCTTTGCCCAGGTGCGGCGCGCCGTCGGCGAGGCCGGCAAGATGGCGCTGGAGATCCCGCGCCTGTGGTTCGGCAAGGCGCCGCAGGTGGAATGGGATGGCGCCGAGCATGTCGACGCCGCGCGCGCCCAGGGCCGCGGCCTGGTCTTCCTCACGCCCCACCTGGGCTGCTTCGAGGTGACGGCGCAGGCCTATGCGCAGCGTTTCGGGCCGGTCACCGTGCTCTACCGGCCGCCACGCAAGGCCTGGCTGCAGGACCTGGTGGCCACCGGCCGGGCGCGCGCCAACCTCGCCACCGCGCCGGCCACGCTGTCCGGCGTGCGCCAGATGCTGCGCGCCCTGCGTTCCGGCGGTGTCGTCGGCCTGCTGCCCGACCAGGTGCCGCCGCGGGGCATGGGCGTGTGGGCGCCGTTCTTCGGCCGCGATGCCTACACCATGACGCTGCCTGCGCGCCTGGTGCAGCAGACCGGTGCCGCGCTGCTGCTCATCTGGGGTGAGCGCCTGCCGCGCGGGCGTGGCTACCGGGTGCGGGTGCGCCCCTGGCCCGAGCCGCTCGCGCTCGGGCAGGAGGAGGCGGCGCGCCAGGTCAACGCCGGCATGGAACAGCTGGTGCGCCTGCTGCCGCAGCAGTACCTGTGGGGCTATGCCCGCTACAAGACGCCGCGCGGGGAGGCGTCCGCATGATCAGCCGGATGGGCATCTGGCTCATGCGCGGGTTGGCCCCCCTGCCGCTGCCCTGGGTGCGGGTGCTCGGCCATGCCCTGGGCGTGCTCCTGTGGTGGACGGTGTGGCCGCGTCGCCACGTGGTCCAGGCCAACCTGCGGGTGTGCTTCCCGCACTGGACGCCGCGCGAGCGCACCCAGGTCGCGCGTCGCGTCTTCATCCACGTGGCGCAGTCGTGGCTGGACCGCGGCTGGCTCTGGCATGCGCCGGCGGAGGTGGTGCGGCGCCGGGTGCTGCTCACCGGCGCGCTGGATGAGCTGGCGGGCACGGCGCCGACGGTGCTGTTCGCGCCGCACTTCGTCGGCCTCGATGCCGGCCTGACGGGCCTGACGCAGCAGGTCCCGCGCCGCTTCTGCGGCATCTACACCAACCAGAGCAACCGGGTCGTGGACGCCTGGATCCTGGCCGGGCGCAACCGCTTCGGCAAGCTGCGCGCCCTGCGCCGCGCCGACGGCGTGCGCGAGCTGGTGTCCTCGCTGCGGGCCGGTGACGTCATGTACCTGCTGCCGGACATGAACTTCGGGCCCGAGGAGTCGATCTTCGTTCCCTTCTACGGCGTGCCGGCGGCCACCGTGCCCTCGCTCTCGCGCTTCGCCCGGCTGGGACGGGCCAAGGTGGTGCCGGTCCTGACGCGTCTGACACCCGAAGGCTACGAGGTGCAGGTGCTGCCGGCCTGGGCCGACTTCCCCACTGCCGACGTCGTGGCCGACACCGCGCGCATGAACGCGCGGCTGCAGGACTACATCGACGCCATGCCCGACCAGTACTACTGGGTGCACAAGCGCTTCAAGACCCGGCCGCCGGGCGAGCCGCCGATCTACTGAGGCTGCCGGGGGACGCGTCAGCTGCGCAGGAAGGCTTCCAGCCGCTGCGCGACGAACGCCGGGCGCTCGTGCACGATCCAGTGCGTGGCTCCCGGCACCTTCTCCAGCCGCAGGTCCGGTACATAGGCGTCGAGTCCATCCACCAGCTCCGGCAGCAGTGCCACGTCGTCCAGCGCCCACAGCACCAGCGTCGGCACGTCCACCTTGAGCATCTCGGGCGGCAGCGTGAGGGCCGCGGCCCCGGGGTCGTCGCCGTGGGGCGGGCGCAGCGGCGAGGCGCGGTAGTAGTTGCAGCCGCCCTCCAGGCTGGCGTCCCAGACGGCGCGGTACTGCTGCTTCACCGCCTCGGTCAGCCAGGGCGCGGCGCCGAAGAAGCCGAACAGGCGGCGGTAGCCGTCCTCGCGCAGGATGGCCGCGGCGTCCGGGCGCGCCAGGAAGTTCATGTAGGCGCTGGCCTCTTGCTGGCGCGGATTGCCCTTCAACTCGCGCAGGAAGGTGCCGGGGTGCGGCGCGTTGACGATGGCCAGCCGGCGCATGAGTGCGGGCTGCTGGTTGGCCAGGTTCCAGGCGAGCGCGCCGCCCCAGTCGTGGGCCACCAGGGCGGCCAGGGGCGCGCCTTCTGCCGCGACGAGGGCGGCGATGTCCTGCACCAGCTGGCGCGGCCGGTAGGCCGCCGCATCGGCCGGCTGGCTGGATCGCTCGAAGCCGCGCAGGTTGGGCGCCACGCAGCGGTAGCCGCCGTGCGCGGGGTGGGAGAAGTGCAGCAGCAGCTCGTCCCAGACGAAGGCGGCTTCGGGGAAGCCGTGCAGGAACAGGAGAACCGGCCGG
>JAEZKX010000105.1 GCA_023436025.1 Pseudomonadota bacterium
GGCGCGGGCGCGGGCACGGTTTCCGCGAATGGCGCGCCGCCGCCCGCCAAGCCAGCAGGCTCCAGCGGCGCAGCCGCGAAGGACTGCACCACCACCGTGTCGCCGCGCTCGAAGGATACGCCGACGGCGGCGGCGACCAGCTGCCGTACCTGTTCCTGCCGATCCGCCGGCAGCGCCTGGCGCAGCAGGGCCACGACCTGCAGGCGGCGGATCGAACCCGGCTGGCTCACCACCTGCTCGATGCGCCGGCCGGTCTGGTATTCGACGTCGCGCTGCACGCTGCTGCCGCGCACGGGCGCGCCACCGGGTGCGCGGGCGTCCGGCGCGGCGTTGTCGCGGGCCGACTCGCGCTCGCGCACCAGCACACCGGTGCCCGCGCCGCCGCGACCGTCGGGCGCGCCAATGACGTCCTCGGTGGTCACCCGCACCTGCTCCATGTTCAGCGTGACGTCGACGCTGGCCAGCGCCTGGCCAGGGCCGAAGGCCTGCTCCAGCACGGCCCCGGCCTTGCGCGAGAGGTAGTTTTCGGTATCGCGCTTGAGGTCGAGCCGAGCCGCGCCGCCGGCCTCGCCCTCGGCTTCGGCACCCACGCGGCTGAGGGCCACGCCATGCTGGTCGACCACCGTCACCTCCTGCGGCGCCAGCCCGGCGACCGAGGCCGCCAGCAGGCGCTGGATGCCGTGCACCTGCTCGGGACGCAAGGCATGGCCGGGCCGCAGGGCCAGCGTGACCGCCGCCTTCGGCCGGCTGGCTGCCTGGCGAAACAGCCCCTGCTCCGGCAGGGCGAGGTGGACGCGGGCGTCGCGCACCTCGCGGAAGGACAGGATGGTGCGCGTCAGCTCGCCCTGCAGTGCCCGCTGGTAGTTGATCTTCTGGGCGAACTCCGTCATGCCGAAGTCGCTCTGGTTGAACAGCTCGAAGCCGACGGCGCCGTTGAGCGGCAGGTCCTTGCCCAGCACCTTGAGCCGCGTCGCGTGCACCTGCGCCTGCTCCACCAGCAGGGTAGCGCCATGGTCCGCCACGGTGTAGGGCACCTTCTGCTTGTCGAGCTCCGCCGCCAGCAGTGCCGCGTCCTGCGGCCGCAGGTCGGCGAACAGCACCGCCTGCTCGGTGCGCAGCAGCCGCCAGGCCGCCAGGGCCACCAGCAGCAGGATCGCCGCCGTGCCGGCCAGCAGGAGGATGCGCGAGCGCATCGCCAGGGTGTGCCACCACTGCATCGCGTGCTCCCGTCCTCAGACCTGCATCCGCATGACTTCCTGGTACGCCTCCAGGACCCGGTTGCGCGCCTGCAGCATCAGCTGGAAGGCGATGCGGCTCTCCTCCAGCCGGATCATCACGGCGTGCAGGTTGGGCGCCTCGCCCAGGGCGAGCTGCTGCAGGTCGGCCTGGCTGGCCTTCAGCTGCGCATCGAGCGCACCCAGGCCGTCGCGCACGATGTCGGCGAACGGCAGGCCGGGCGCCGGTGCGGCCATGGGACGCATCGCCGGCGGCACCTCGTCGTGCAGGCCGAGCGCCTGGATCGCCTCCATGTTCATGCGCCCCTCCCGATCTCGAGCGTCTTCAGCGCCAGGGTGCGCGCGGTGTTCAGCGCCGCCACGTTCGCCTCGTAGGCGCGCATGGCGCTCATGAGGGTCACCATCTCGGTGGCGGTGTCCACGCCGGGATAGGCCACGTAACCCTGGCCGTCGGCAAACGGATGGCCGGGATCGTGCACCTTGCGCGGCGCCGCCGCGGCGTCCTCCACGCTCACCACGGGTTGTGACAGCGCGGCCAGCCCCTCGTCCACGGCGCGCGTGAAAGGCAGCGCCCCGGCTTGCGGCACCACGCGCAAGGGCCGGTAGGCAGGGCCGCCCGACTCCTGCACGGTGTTGGCGTGCGCAAGGTTCATGGCGGCGACCTCGACGCGCGTTCGTTCCACCGCCATGCCGGCGGCGCTGATGGCGAAGACCGATGCGGCGTCCATGCTATTTCCTCCCGTCGCCGGCCGCGGCGGCCAGCATGCCGAAATGGCGCGTCAAGCCCTGCGCCAGCGCCTGGTACTGCACGGCGTTGCGCGCCATTTCGGCCATCTCCACGTCCAGCCGCACGCGCGCCGGCAGGCCGGCCTCGTCCACCTCGGGCTGCAGTTCGAGCTGCACGGCCGCGAGGTCGCGCGCCTCCACGCTGCCGCCGCGCTGCAGGCTGTCGCGCGCCTGGGCGAGCTGGGACTCGAAGTCCAGCCGCAGCGCCTGGAAGCCCTCGACGTTGACGTTGGCGACATTGGCGGCGATGGCCTGCTGCCGGCGCGACGCGGCATCGAGCGCGAGCGCGAGGGTGGCGGTGGTGAGGGCTTCGAGCGTGGCGGTCATGCGATGGGGCCTCCTACTGCACGACCAGCTCGCCGTGCAACGCTCCTGCCGCCTTGACGGCGCGCAGGATGGAAATGATGTCGCGGGTGCTGGTCTTCATGCGCGCGAGCGACTGCACGAGGTCGGACACCGTGCCGGCGCCGGCCAGGAAGCCGACGCCGGCCGGTTCCTCGACATCGACTTCGGTGTTGGTCACCACGGCGGTGGCGACGCCGGGGCCGGCGCGGCCCACGAAGGCCGGCTGGGACACGCTGTTGTGGCTGGAGATGGTGATCTTGACGTCGCCGTGCGAGATGGCGACGCGCGAGATGCGCACGTCGCCGCCGGACACCACGGTGCCGGTGCGCTCGTTGACCACCACGCGGGCGCGCCGGTCGGGTTCCACCGCGACGTTCTCCAGCCGCGCGAGGAAGGCCACCGGTCGCGCCCGCAGTTCGGCCGGCACCTCGATCTCGATGCCGGCGGCGTCGCGTGGCCGCGCCAGGCCCGCGCCGACCTGCTGGTTGATCGCCAGGGCGACGCGGCTGGCCGTGGTGTAGTCGGGCTCGCTGAGGACGAAGGTGACGTGGCTGCGGCCTTCCGGCGGCGCCGGCATGCCGACTTCCACCGTCGCGCCATTCGGGATGGAAGCGGCCGTGGGATGGTTCTTCTGCACCACGTTGCCGTTGGCGTCATAGCGGTGGCCGCCCACCGCCAATGGTCCCTGCGCCAGCGCGTACACGCGCCCGTCCGGGCCGCGCAGCGCCGTCAGCAGCAGGTTGCCGCCCACCAGGCTGCGCGCGTCGCCGCTGGACGCGACCGTCACGTCCAGCGTGTCGCCTTCGCGCGCATGCGCCGGCAGCGCGGCACTGACCATGACCACGGCGACGTTGCGGCTGCTCACCTGCTCCGGCGGCAGCGTCAGGCTGAACTGCGACAGCACATTGGCCAGCGCCTGCCGGGTGGCGCGGTTGCCCGGCGCGTCGCCGGTGCCCGCCAGCCCGGTGACGATGCCGCTGCCGACCAGGACGTTCTCGCGCCAGCCCTGCAGCTTGCCCAGGTCCTTCACGCGCAAGGTGGCATTGGCCTGGGCCCAGGCACCTTCGCCGCACAGCAGCAGCAAGGCAAACAGCAATGGCAGGAGGGGCCGCATGCTCAGAACCCCACCAGGTCCAGGGCCTTGCGCCACCAGGGCCGGCGGCCGCGGTCGGTGACGTCGCCCTCGCCGACGTAGGTGATGCGCGCATCAGCGATGCGGGTGGACAGGACCACGTTGGCCTCGCTGATGTCGACCGGGCGCACCAATCCCTCGAGCCGGACGGTCTGCAGTTCGTCGTTGACCGTCAGCGACTGCGCGCCGGCGATGCGCAGCTGGCCGCCGGGCAGCACCTCCTGGACCACGACGGACACCGTGGTCAGCAGCCGGTTGGTGCGCTGCGTGCGACCGCCGCCGTCGAAGTCGCCACCCACGGTCAGCGTGCTCTGGCCCACGCTGCGGCTGCCGTGGGCGAGCTCGGCCTGCACGCGGTTGTTGCGGCGGGTGCCGGTGTCGGCGCTGCTGGTCGCGCTCGAGTTCTCCAGCACCTGCACGGTCAGCACGTCGCCCGGGCGGTAGGCCTTGTTGTCGGCGGTCAGCGGACGCCACGCCTCCTCGCGGTAGAGGCTTTGCGCCTCGGCGGCGGCGGCCGCGCCCCAGAGGATGGCGACCGCCAGGGCGCCGATCCACGTGCCGGCCTGCCTCATCGCGTCACCTCCAGCTGGCCGGGCGCGAGCACGGTGGCGATGACGCCGGCCGCGGCCCCGGGTTGCCGCACGCGCACGCTCTGGCCGATGCGCCCGTCCTGCAGCACCTCGACGCGCGCCTCCGTGAGCACGGCGCCGGCGCCGGAGCGCAGCAGGGCCCACTGGCCCCGCA
>JAEZKX010000120.1 GCA_023436025.1 Pseudomonadota bacterium
GGCCGGGGCCGGGGCCGGCGGGGCGGTGTCGGCCACCAGGCCCAGGTCCAGCAGGGCCTGCAGGTCCTCCTGCAGCGCCGAGGCCGCGTTGATGGCCTCCAGCGCCGACTTCTTTCCGTCGAGCAGGATCAACAAGGTGCGCTGGCGGGGTGTCAACACCACCGACCGGTCCTTCAGCACCTGCTGCCCTGCCTCCGTCTTGCCGATTCCCATTGCTCCTCCTTGTTGTAACGCACCAACAAAAAAGCCCGCACAAGGCGGGCTTTGCTGTGGCACGTCGCGCTCAGTCTCGCGCGTAGATGTCCACGTCCTTGGTCTCGCGCACGAACAACATGCCGATGACGAAGGTGCCCGCGGCCACGATGACCGGATACCACAGGCCGTAGAAGATGTCGCCCGTGGCAGCCACCATCGCGAACGCAGTGGTCGGCAGCAGCCCGCCGAACCAGCCGTTGCCGATGTGGTAGGGCAGGCTCATCGACGTGTAACGGATGCGCGTCGGGAACAGCTCCACCAGCATCGCAGCGATCGGGCCGTACACCATGGTCACCAGGATCACCAAGTAGACCAGGATGGCCAGCACCATGCCCTGGTTCATCTTGGCCTTGTCCGCCGGCTGGGTCAAGCCCGCGGCCTTGGCGGTATCCCCGAGTCCCTTGCGGAAATCGGCCAGCAACTTGGCGCTTTCCGGCGAGAAGGCATTGCCGGCGGCATTGAGCGAGGCGGTCGGTGCGACCAGGACCTTGTCGCCGATGGTCACCGTGGCCGGCGATCCGGCAGGACCGTCCTTGCGCTCGTACGGGATGTACTGCTGCGTCAGGGCGCGCTTGGCGATGTCGCACGAAGTGCGGAAATCGATGTCGCGCGCGATCGGGCTGCCCTGGAACGAGCAGGTCGCGGGGTCGGCCGTGACCGTCACCTTGGTCGCCTGCTGGGCGGCCACCAGGCCCGGGTTGGCGTACTTCAGCAGCATGGGGAACACCGTGAAGTAGGTCAGCGCGGCCAGCAGGCAGCCGGCCATGATGATGGGCTTGCGGCCGATCTTGTCGGACAGCGTGCCGAACACGACGAAGAACGGCGTGCCGATGATCAGCGAAGCCGCGATCAGCAGGTTGGCCGTGGTCGCGTCGACCTTGGCGATCGTCGTCATGAAGAACAGCGCGTAGAACTGGCCGGTGTACCAGACCACGGCCTGGCCGGCCGTCAGGCCCAGCAGCGCCAGGATCACGATCTTCAGGTTGCGCCACTGGCCGAAGGACTCCGCCAGGGGGGACTTGGAGGTCTTGCCCTCGGACTTCATCTTCTGGAAGGCCGGGGACTCGCTCAGGCTCAGGCGGATCCAGACCGAGATGCCCAGCAGCACGATGGACAGCACGAAGGGAATGCGCCAGCCCCAGGACTGGAAGTCCGCCGGGCTCATCGACTCGCGCACCGCCAGGATCACCAGCAGCGACATGAACAGGCCCAGGGTCGCCGTGGTCTGGATCCACGAGGTGTAGGCGCCGCGCTTGCCATGCGGCGCGTGCTCGGCGACGTAGGTCGCCGCACCGCCGTACTCACCGCCGAGGGCCAGGCCCTGCAGCAGCCGCAGCACGATGAGGATCACCGGGGCGGCCACGCCGATGGTGGCGTAGTTGGGCAGGATGCCGACGATGAAGGTCGACGCGCCCATGATCAGGATGGTGACCAGGAAGGTGTACTTGCGCCCGATCATGTCGCCCAGGCGGCCGAAGAAGATGGCGCCGAAGGGCCGCACCAGGAAGCCGGCGGCGAACGCCAGCAGTGCGAAGATGTAGGCCGAGGTTGGATCCAGCCCGGCGAAGAACTGGGTGGCGATGACCGCCGCCAGCGATCCGTAGAGGTAGAAGTCGTACCACTCGAACACCGTGCCGAGCGAGGAGGCGAAGATGACCTTCTTCTCCTCGCGCGTCATCGCGCCTGAACTCCGTGTCGCGCCGACGTCACCGGCTGCTGCTGTTGCCATGGGCATGTCTCCTTTGTTGGAAGGACTGGGATCGGAGGCCTGCGCCTCCGGCTATCGGGAACTCCGGGGAAAACGGGTCCTGGGCCAGCGCATGGCGCCGGTCGAGGCGGTCCATGTACCAGGCGTAGAACCAGGTGATGGCGACGTAGACGAGGAGCGCGCCCTGCGCGCCCATCCAGTAGCTGAAGGACCAGCCGAAGAAGGTGAAACTCAGGTCACGGGCGAACCAGCCGACCACGAAGGTGACACCGAACCACAGGGCCAGCAGCATGGCCGTGACGCGCAGATTGCTGCGCCAGTGCTCCGGATGCGGCTCGTTGGTCTCCATGCGGTGCCCTCCTGGTGGTGGCCTTCCCTCTTTCGAGCGATGGTTCGGCGCGGCACTTACGCTCCTCTTACAAAAGCATGCGCCTGGGGAACTCCCCACTAGGGATTACCCGGCACCCCGGACGGAGTACGTGCGGGTTCCGCGCCATGCCATGGCCCTTGCGCGGCGGGCATACTGATTAACCCGGAAGGATGCGTCAGGCCGTGGAGGGGCTGCCGTGCTGGACAAGACCGCGATCTATCACAAGTCGGCCAAGGGTGCCGAAGCCCTGGCGAGCCGCGGCATCGCGCTGTCGCCCAAGCTGCGTTCCATGCTGATCCTGTGCAACGGCAAGCGGCGGGTCGACGAGTTGCTGCGCCTGGGAGAAGGCCTGCGCGAGCCGGAATGGCTGCTGGAACAACTCGAATTCGACGGCTACATCGAACCCGGCCCCATGCGCGAAGGTCCGCCCAGCACCCCGGCACCCCTGTTCACGCCCTCCTCGCCGGCGCCGCTGGCCGCCGCGCCGCCGGCCGGCCCGCCCGAGGCCTTCACGGGCGAGACCTTCGTGGTGTCCAGCCCGGCGCCCCTGGGAGGCAGCGCCCCGGTGGTGCCGCTCACCCAGGCGCAGGAATTCGCGGTGCGCCGCCTGCTGGACCTGCTGGGCCCGGCGGCCGACGACCTGTGCGGCACCATCGAGGCGGCACGCACCGCGCCTGAATTCCGCGCCGCCCTCGGCCAGACCGAGCGCATCCTGCGCACCTTCGTCGGGCCCGAACTAGCCGCCCAGTTCGTCAACGAGGTGGAGACACAGCGGGCCTGGTGAGCAGGCTCACCACCACGGCCACCGCCAGGCCCACCGCCACGCCGAACACACCCGAGGCCGCGGGCAGCAGGCCGAACCACAGGGTCTGCGTGCCCTCCAGTCCGAACAGCGCGCGGGCACCGGCGGAATTGAGCAGCATGTAGAACACCGTCGTGCCCAGGCCGGCGAGCATGCCCGCCACACAGCCGGTGCGGTTGGCGCCGGCCCAGAAGATGCCCAGCACCATGGTCGGCACGAAGGCGGCCGCTGCCAGCGAGAACGAGGCAGCCACCAGCGGCAGGATGTCGGCGGCGCGCATCGAGGCGACCAGCGCGGCCACCAGCGCCACGCCCATCAGCGCGAACTTCGACAGGATCACGCGCTGTTCGGCGGTAGCGCGCTGGTCGCCCTCGTGGCCGTAGATGTCGCGCACCATGGCGTTGCTGATGGTCAGCAGCAGGCCGTCGGCGGTGGACAGCGCCGCGGCCAGGCCGCCGGCGGCCACCAGGCCGGACACCACGTAAGGCATGCCGCCGATCTCGGGCGTGGCCAGCATGATGATGTCGGCGCCCAGGCGCAGTTCGGCGAACTGCAGGATGCCATCGCCGTTGACGTCGCTGACCGAGATGAGCGAGGAATCGACCTTGGCCCACTGCACGATCCAGTTGGGAAGTGCGCTGAACTCGCTGCCCACCAGGTCGTTCATGACCTCGAACTTCACCAGTGCCGCCAGCGCTGGCACGCTCAGGTACAGCAGCACGATGAACAGCAGCGCCCAGGCCACCGACACGCGCGCCTCCGATACCGTGGGCGTGGTGTAGAAGCGCGTCAGCAGGTGCGGCAGGCCCGCCGTGCCCACCATCAGGCAGAAGATGAGGGCCAGGAAGTTGGCGCGCGACTGCTGGAAATCCTCGCGCTCCTGCGGCGTGCCATCGGGGTCGCCGGCGAAAGCCCGCCCGTGCGGCGCCAGGCCGCCCAGCGGGCGGGCGCGCTCCAGGCTATCGTTCATGGCGCGGGTCCACAGCTCGCGCGCCGCCGCCTCGTCGCGCGGCAGGGCGGCCAGCTCCCGGTGCGCGGCGACGATGCGGGCCGAGTCCGCGTTCTGCGCCTTGAGCGCCCGGATGCGTTCCTGCGCCGCCGCGCGCTCGCGCCGCAGCGCCACCTCGGGCTCCTGCAGCCAGCCCCGGTACTGCTCGGCCCGGCGCAGGAACTCGGCCTGCACCTGCTTTTCGGCCGGCGAGGCCATCAGCTGCTGCTCCAGCGCGCCGATCTTCTGCAGCTGCTCGCCGTAGACGAAGGGCGCGAGCGGGTTGCCCAGCTGCTTGTACGCGAGCCAGGACACCGGGATCAGGAAGGCCATGAGCAGGATCACGTACTGCGCCACCTGGGTCCAGGTGATGGCGCGCATGCCGCCGAGGAAGGAGCACAGCAGCACGCCGCCCAGCCCCAGCAGGATGCCGATCTCGAACTGCACGCCGGTCAGGCGCGAGGCGATCAGGCCGATGCCGTAGATCTGCGCCACCACGTAGGTGAAGGAGCAGAGGATCGCCGCCAGCGCCGCCAGCAGGCGCGGCCAGCGGCCGCCGTAGCGGTGCTGGAAGTAGTCGGGCACCGTGTACAGCCCGAGGCTGCGCAGGTAGGGCGCCACCAGCAGCGCCACCAGGCAGAAGCCGCCGGTCCAGCCCAGCACGAAGGCCAGGCCGCCGGGCTGCGCGTTGGACCCGGAGAAACCCTGGAGGTACAGGCCGCCGGCCAGGCTGATGAACGAAGCCGCCGACATCCAGTCGGCCGCCGCCGCCATGCCGTTGTAGAAGGGCGGGATGCGGCGCCCGGCGACGTAGTACTCCTCCGAATCGGTGGTGCGGCCCCAGATGCCGATGGCCGCGTAGATCATCACCGTGGAGAACAGGAAGATCGGCCCCAGCCACTGGCGCGACAGGCCGGCCTGCTCCGCCCAGGCGAGCAGCCCCAGGGCCGCGAACAGCCCCAGGACGTAGAGGGAAAGGATGCGCGCGAGGCGCCTCTTGTAGGCGGCGTAGCTAGCGGCGGTAGCGCTCATCCATGCAGTGTCAACTGCCGGCGAGCTGCTGCCAAGTCGCGATAACGCTATCCGGGTTCAACGAGATCGAGGTGATGCCCTGCTCCACCAGCCACTGGGCGAAGTCCGGGTGGTCGCTGGGGCCCTGGCCGCAGATGCCCACGTACTTGCCCTGCTTGCGGCAGGCCTGGATGGCGCGCGCCAGCATGGCCTTGACGGCCGGATCCCGCTCGTCGAAGTCGGCCGCCAGCAGCTCCAGGCCGGAGTCGCGGTCCAGGCCCAGCGTGAGCTGGGTCAGGTCGTTGGAGCCGATGGAGAAGCCGTCGAAGTATTCGAGGAACTCGTCTGCCAGGATGGCGTTGCTGGGCACCTCGCACATCATGATCAGCTGCAGGCCGTCCTCGCCGCGCTTCAACCCGCGCTCGCCCAGCAGCCGGGTGACGCGCTCGGCCTGGCTCAGGGTGCGCACGAAGGGCACCATCACCTGCACGTTGGTCAGGCCCATGTCGCTGCGCACGCGGCGCAGCGCCTCGCACTCCATGGCAAAGGCCTCCTGGAACTCGCCGCTGATGTAGCGCGCCGCGCCGCGGAAGCCCAGCATGGGGTTCTCTTCCTCCGGCTCGTAACGGCTGCCGCCGATCAGCTTGCGGTACTCGTTGGACTTGAAGTCCGACAGGCGCACGATCACCGGCTTGGGCCAGAAGGCGGCGGCGATGGTCGCCACGCCCTCGGCCACCTTGTCGACGTAGAAGGCGCGCGGCGAGGCGTGGCCGCGGGCCACCGATTCCACCGCCTTTTTCAGGTCCTGGTCGACGTTGGGATAGTCGAGGATGGCCTTGGGGTGGACGCCGATGTTGTTGTTGATGATGAACTCGAGCCGCGCCAGGCCGACGCCGTCGTTGGGCAGCTGGGCGAAGTCGAAGGCCAGCTGCGGGTTGCCGACGTTCATGCTGATCTTGGTGGCGATGGGCGGCATCTCGCCGCGCTGCACCTCGGTCACCTCGGTTTCCAGCAGGCCGTCGTAGATGTAGCCGGTGTCGCCTTCGGCGCAGCTGACGGTGACCAGGGTGCCGTCCTTCAGCAGCTCGGTGGCGTCGCCGCAGCCGACCACCGCCGGGATGCCCAGCTCGCGCGCGATGATGGCGGCGTGGCAGGTGCGCCCGCCCCGGTTGGTGACGATGGCGCTGGCACGCTTCATCACCGGCTCCCAGTTCGGGTCGGTCATGTCGGTCACCAGCACGTCGCCGGGCTGCACGCGGTCCATCTCGGAGACGCTGTGCACCAGCCGCACGGGTCCGGTTCCCACCTTCTGGCCGATGGCGCGGCCTTCGGCCAGCACCGGGCCCCGGCCCTTGAGCTTGTAGCGCGTCTCGGCCTTGCCCTGCTGCTGGCTCTTCACGGTCTCGGGCCGCGCCTGCAGGATGTAGAGCTGGCCGTCCGTGCCGTCCTTGCCCCACTCGATGTCCATGGGCCGGCCGTAGTGCTGCTCGATCACCAGCGCATACTTCGCCAGCGCCTCGACATCCTCGTCGGTCAGCGAATAGCGGTTGCGCTGCTCCAGCGGCACGTCGATGGTCTTGACCAGCTTGCCGCCCTGCGCCTTCTCCTCAGGCGTGCTGAACACCATCTGCACGAGCTTGGAGCCCAGGTTGCGGCGAATCACCGCCCGCTTGCCGGCCGCCAGCATGGGCTTGTGCACGTAGAACTCGTCGGGGTTGACCGCGCCCTGCACCACCGTCTCGCCCAGGCCGTAGCTGGAGGTGATGAAGACCACCTGGTCGAAGCCGGACTCGGTGTCGATGGTGAACATGACGCCGGCGGCGCCCAGGTCGGAGCGCACCATGCGCTGCACGCCGGCCGACAGCGCCACGTGCTCGTGGGCGAAGCCCTTGTGCACCCGGTAGCTGATGGCGCGGTCGTTGTAGAGGGAGGCGAACACCTCCTTCATCTTGTGCAGCACGGCGTCGATGCCGACCACGTTGAGGAAGGTCTCCTGCTGGCCGGCGAAGGAGGCGTCGGGCAGGTCCTCGGCGGTGGCCGACGAGCGCACGGCGAAGCTGGCCTGGGGGTTGCCGGCGGACAGCTTCTCGAACTCGGCGCGGATGGCCTGCTCCAGGGGCGCGGGGAAAGGCTGCTGCTCGACCCAGCCACGGATCTCGGCGCCGACGGCGGCCAGGGCACGCACGTCCTCGGTGTCCAGCGTATCCAGGCGCTGGCGGATGCGCTCGGCCAGGCCGTCGTGCCGCAGGAACTCGCGGAACGCATGGGCCGTCGTCGCGAAGCCCGTGGGCACGCGCACGCCATGGGGCAGCTGGGAGATCATCTCGCCGAGGCTGGCATTCTTGCCGCCGACCACCTCGACGTCGGTCATTCTCAGGTTCTCAAAGGGTACGACCAGGGCGGTCGCCTCGAAGCGTGCAGACATGGGAAGACTCCAGAAAGTGAAACCGGGTCCGCGCACGCGCGCCTCGCGATCGGCCCCGCCAGCGGGCTTTGGTGTTGTTCGAATGGGCTGCGGCGGGTCATCGCGGAGAAATCCTGATAATGGGTGCGATTGTAGGCGGCGCCACCGCAGCGCTGCACGGATCAGGACGCTTTTCCCCATGGCCATGCACACCCGCACCGTGTTCTTCGTCTCCGACGGGACCGGCATCACTGCCGAAACCTTCGGCAACGCCATCCTGGCGCAGTTCGAGTTCAAGCCGCGGCACGTCCGGCTGCCCTTCATCGACACGGTCGACAAGGCCCACCAGGTGGTGCGTCAGGTCAACCACACGGCCGAGGTGGAGGGCCGTCGGCCGGTGGTATTCACCACCCTGGTCAATGTCGAGGTGCTGCAGGTCATCGAGGAAGGCTGCAAGGCCATGGTGCTCGACATGTTCGGCACCTTCGTGCGGCCTCTGGAGATCGAACTGGGCATGAAGTCCAGCCACCGGGTGGGCCGCTTCACCGACGTCAGCAAGAGCCCGGAATACCACGACCGCATCGAGGCGATCAACTTCAGCCTGGCCCACGACGACGGCCAGAGCAACCGCGACCTGCAGGAGGCCGACGTGATCCTGGTGGGCGTCAGCCGCAGCGGCAAGACCCCGACTTCGCTCTATCTGGCCATGCAGTACGGCCTGAAGGCGGCCAACTACCCCCTGATCCCGGAGGATTTCGACCGGCGCCAGCTGCCGCCGGCGCTGGTGCCGCACCGCAAGAAGATCTTCGGCCTGACCATCCTGCCCGAACGGCTCTCGGAGATCCGCAACGAGCGCCGGCCGAACTCGAGATACGCGGCCCTGGAGAACTGCCGCCACGAGGTGGCCGAGGCCGAGGCCATGATGCGGCGCGCCGGCATCCGATGGCTGTCGACGACCACCAAGTCCATCGAAGAGATCGCCACCACCATCCTCCAGGAAATCCGCCCGGAACGGCTGGAATATTGAGACCGGCGCGCCAGCGGGTCTTGAATTGCCGGGCTGCGCCCCAAGCTAGCCCGGTTGTCACCACCGCGTTCAGGGCGTTGCGATAGAGGCGCTGCATCGGTCGGATTAGGCCAATTCATTGGATTAATCGCCCGGCCGCCGTTACGCTACTCCCTGTCGCTGACGACGTTTTTCTCCCAACCCGACTTCCAAGGAAACCCGAGATGTCCCTGATCAATACCCAAGTCCAGCCCTTCAAGACGGAAGCGTTCCACAACGGCAAGTTCGTGCCGGTCAGCGAAGAGACGCTCAAGGGCAAGTGGTCCGTGCTGATCTTCATGCCCGCTGCCTTCACCTTCAACTGCCCGACCGAAGTCGAGGACGCGGCCGACAACTACGCCGAATTCCAGAAGCTGGGCGCCGAGGTCTACATCGTGACGACCGACACCCACTTCTCGCACAAGGTGTGGCACGAAACCTCGCCGGCCGTCGGCAAGGCCAAGTTCCCGCTGGTGGGCGATCCCACGCACCAGCTGACGAACGCCTTCGGCGTGCACATCCCGGAAGAAGGCCTGGCCCTGCGCGGCACCTTCATCATCGACCCGCAAGGCACGATCAAGACCATGGAAGTGCACTCCAACGAGATCGCCCGTGACGTCAAGGAAACCCTGCGCAAGCTGAAGGCCGCCCAGTACACCGCCGCCCACCCGGGCGAAGTCTGCCCGGCCAAGTGGAACGAAGGCGCCAAGACCATCGCTCCGTCGCTGGACCTGGTCGGCAAGATCTAAGCCACGCGCCAGCCGCACAGCAGGGCCCGGCGCGCCACAAGCGCCCGGGCCCTTTTTCTTTCGCACGACGAACCCGAAGGACCAGAACACATGCTCGACGCCAACCTCAAAGCCCAGCTCGCCGCCTACCTGGAACGCATCACCCAGCCGGTGGAGATCATTGCCTCGCTCGATGACTCCGAGGCGTCGAAGGACATGCAGGCGCTGCTGAAGGACATCGCGGATGCCTCCCCGCGCATCACCGTCACGGAAACGCGCGGTGGCCCGCATCGCACGCCTTCCTTCCAGGTCACCCGCCCGGGCGAAAACCACGGCCCGCGCTTCGCCGGCCTGCCCATGGGCCATGAATTCACCTCGCTGGTGCTGGCGCTGCTGCAGGTGGGCGGCTATCCGCCCAAGGTGGAGCAGGAGCTGCTCGACCAGATCCGCGCGCTCGATGGCGACTTCGATTTCGAGGTGTACGTCTCCCTCACCTGCCACAACTGCCCGGACGTGGTGCAGGCGCTGAACCTGATGGCGGTGCAGAACCCGCGCATCAAGGCCACCATGATCGAGGGCAGCCTGTTCCAGGACGAGGTGCGCGAGCGCGAGATCATGGGCGTGCCCACGGTCTTCCTCAACGGCACCATGCTGGCCAACGGCCGCATGAGCCTGGAGGAGATCCTCGCCAAGATCGACACCGGCGCGGTCGCGCGTGAAGCGCAGAAGATCGCCAAGAAGGATCCGTTCGACGTGCTGATCGTCGGCGGCGGCCCGGCTGGCGCCGCGGCGGCCGTGTACGCGGCGCGCAAGGGCATCCGCACCGGCGTCGCCTCCGAGCGCTTCGGCGGCCAGGTGCTGGACACGCTGGGCATCGAGAACTTCATCTCGGTGAAGGAAACCGAAGGTCCCAAGTTCGCGCTGGCGCTGGAAGAGCACGTGCGCCACTACGACGTCGACATCATGAACCTGCAGCGCGCCAAGGCGCTGAAGCCGGCCGATGCCAACGGCCTGATCGAGGTCGAACTCGAAAGCGGCGCCTCGCTCAAGGCGAAGTCGGTGATCCTGGCGACCGGCGCGCGCTGGCGCAACATCAACGTGCCGGGCGAGAAGGAATTCAAGAACAAGGGCGTGGCCTACTGCCCGCACTGCGACGGCCCGCTGTTCAAGGGCAAGCGCGTGGCGGTCATCGGCGGCGGCAACTCCGGCGTCGAAGCGGCCATCGACCTGGCCGGCGTGGTGGCCCATGTCACGCTGATCGAGTTCGACACCAAGCTGCGTGCCGACGAGGTGCTGCAGCGCAAGCTGCGCTCGCTGCCCAACGTGACGGTCATCGTGAACGCGCAGACCACCTCCATCACCGGCGACCACACGGTCAACGGCCTCACCTACAAGGACCGTGCCAGCGGCGAGGAAAAGCGCGTGGACCTGGAAGGCGTGTTCGTGCAGATCGGCCTGGTGCCCAACACCGAGTGGCTCAAGGGCACGATCGAGCTGTCGAAGCACGGCGAGATCATTGTCGACACCAAGGGCCAGACCTCGATGCCGGGCGTGTTCGCCGCGGGTGACGCGACGACGGTGCCGTACAAGCAGATCATCATCGCCGCCGGCGACGGCGCGAAGGCGGCCCTGGGCGCCTTCGACCACCTGATCCGCTCCAGCGCCCCGGCGTGATGCGAACGCTTCTCACACGCAGTCATCGCGGCTGCGTGTGGGAATGCGCCCACCGCGCGCAAACGGCGAGACAATGCGCCACGCAACAAGAAACCCAGAGAAGACCATGCAAGGCGATCCGCAAGTCATCCAGCACCTCCAGGCCCAGCTCAAGAATGAGCTGACCGCCACCAACCAGTACTTCCTGCACTACCGCATCCTCAAGCACTGGGGCTTCGACCGGCTGGCGAAGAAGGAGTACGAGGAATCGATCGGCGAGATGAAGCACGCCGACAAGCTGATGGAACGCATCCTGTTCCTCGATGCCCTGCCCAACCTGCAGGACCTCGGCAAGCTGATGATCGGCGAGGACGTGCCGGAATTGCTCGACTGCGACCTGCGCAGCGAGCGCGCCGCCCAGGCCGAACTCAAGGCCGGCATCGCCCATTGCGAAAGCGTGCGCGATTTCGTCTCGCGCGAGCTCCTCGTGGAAATCCTCGAAGACACCGAGGAACACATCGACTGGCTCGAAACCCAGATCGACCTGCTCGGCAAGGTAGGACTTCAGAATTATCTGCAGTCGCAGATGGACCACGACGTGTCGTGAAAACACCGCATCGGCCGCAACCGATGCGAACAATTCTCATTTATTTCCCTAGAATAGCGGCCGATACGTAACGGCCAGCCAACTTTCGCACGGAAGCATTTCCGCGCCCAGCCAGCCTTCCCTTGCAACCGCCCGCCTTCGCGCGGGCTTTCCCGGAGGCTCCCTTGGCGCACAACCGCCCCCCGTCCGACGCTGCCCTGCTCCCGCTCGGCGCGCTTCTCCTCGCCGCATCCGCCGGCGCCCTCGCCCAGACTCCCGCGGAGTCCAAGAGCACCCTGCCCACGGTCACGGTGCGCGACGCCGCCGAGGTGCCGCAGACCAAGAACGACCTGCGCGTGCGCCGCACCGAAATCGGCAAGGGCCTGCAGGAACTGCTGGACATCCCGCAGACGGTCACCGTCCAGACCGAGCGCCTGATCGACGACCGCAACCTCGACGACCTGCGCGACGTGCTGCGCACCACCTCCGGCGTCACCTTCCAGGCCGGCGAAACGGGTGAAGAGGACGTGCGGCTGCGCGGCTTCTCGCTGCAGCAGGCGGGCGACATCTTCCGCGACGGCCTGCGCGACGGCCCGCTGTACGAGCGCGACACCTTCGACGACGACCGCGTCGAAGTACTCAAGGGCTCGGCCTCCATGCTGTTCGGCAAGGGCTCCACCGGCGGCGTCGTCAACCAGGTGAGCAAGCAGCCCTTCCTGATGGACCAGCACGAGGTGGACTACACCATCGGCAACGGCGACCTGCACCGGCTCACCGGCGACTTCAACTTCAAGGTCGGCGAGGAATCCGCCTTCCGGCTGAACGCGATGGTGCACGACGCCGACAACTGGGGCGCCAAGCAGCGCAAGTGGGGCATTGCGCCGACCTTCCGCTGGGGCATCGGCACGCGCGACGAGTTCTCGGTGGGCTTCTACCACCTCGATGTCGACGGCAGCCCGCTGTACAACCACCCCTGGTTCGTCGACAACGGCAAGGCCCGGATCCGGCTGAAGGCGCGCAACTACTACGGCCTGGCCAACGACCGCAACGACACCAGCGCCACCTTCGCCACGCTGCGCCACGTGCACCGCTTCGACCAGGGCGAGCTCAAGACGCAGCTGCGCCACGGCCGCTACAAGCGCAACCTGCTCGGCAGCGTGATCCGCTTCGCCTCCGGCACCACGCTGGACAACCTCAACGACGACACCCGCCTGACGCGCACGCCCAAGGGCCGCATCGGCGAGAGCGACCTCACGCAGCTGACCAGCGACTACGCGGGCACCTTCAACTGGGCGGGACGGCGCAACGACTTCAGCGCCGGCATCGACTACTTCACCGAAGACGCCAAGCGCGCCAACAACTTCACCACCGGCCTGGCCCCCGCGCCCGGCACCACGGTGGGCAACCCCGACGACGGCGCGACGCGCCCGGACACCCGCGGCACACCGCCCTTCGACGACTTCAAGACGCGCAGCATCGGCGTGTACGCGCAGAACCTGTTCAGCGTGACCGACACCGTCAAGCTGCTGGGCGGCATCCGCTTCGAGAACTTCAAGGCCTCGTTCAGCCGCAACACCGGCCTGACCGGCGAGCGCGACGACAACCTGTGGAGCCCGCGTGTTGGCGCGATCTGGCAACCGAACGACACCAGCTCGTACTACGTGTCCTACGGCACCTCGTACAACACCTCGGGCGACTCCTACCAGTACGCGCCGCAGGGCCCGGGCAACAGCACCCGCCTGATCAACACCCCGCCGGAGAAGAGCCGCAACTTCGAGGTCGGCGCCAAGTGGGAGGTGTTCGACAAGCGCGCCCTGTTCGGCCTGGCCGCCTTCCACACCGAGAAGTACAACGAGCGCAACACCGACCCGGACACGGCGGCGACGCAGGAGCTGCTCTCGGGCAAGCGCCACGCCACCGGCCTGGAGTTCAACGCCGCCGGCCGCATCTCGCCGAAGTGGGACATCTTCTTCAACCACACCTGGATCCCCAAGGCCGAGATCGACGAGAACATCGACCCCGCCGTCGAAGGCACCCGGCCCGGCCTGACGCCGCGCAACAGCGGCAGCATCTGGACCACCTACCGCGTGCTGCCCAAGCTGCGCCTGGGTGCCGGCGCCAACTACCGCAGCTCGCAGACGCCCGAGGGCAGCACCATCAAGGTGGCCGGCTTCGCAACCTTCGATGCGATGGCCGAGTACACCTTCAACGACCGCTGGACCGGCAAGCTCAACGTCACCAACCTGACCAACAAGCTCTATGCTGACTCCCTGTACCGCGGCTTCTACGCGCCGGGCGCCCCCCGCCGCGTCGAACTGACGCTCAAGACCATGTTCTGACCCGCCCATGCTGCTGCACCTGACATCCATCCTCACGCCCGACGAGCTCGCCACCGCGCGCGCGCTGCTGGCGTCCGACGCGGCATGGATGGACGGGCGCGGCAGCGCCGGCGCGCAGGCGGTCGGACGCAAGAACAACGAACAGCTCGCGCAGGACAGCGCCCAGGCCGCGCAGCTGCGCGAGCTGGTCCTGGCCGCGGTGCAACGCGATCCGCTGTTCTTCTCCGCCGCCCTGCCGCGCAAGTTCTTCAACCCGCTGTTCAACCGCTACGGCGGCGACAGCAACCACTACGGCGCCCACATCGACGGCGCCGTGCTGCGCTCGAAGCACCCCGCACAATGGGTGCGCAGCGACATCTCCTGCACCCTCTTCCTGAGCGACCCGGCCGACTACGACGGCGGGGAGCTCGTCATCCGCGAACCCCAGGGCGAGCGGCGCGTCAAGTTGCCTGCGGGCGACCTGGTGCTCTACCCGGGCACCACCCTGCACGAGGTCACGCCGGTCACGCGCGGCACGCGCATCGCCAGCTTCTTCTGGATCGAAAGCATGGTGCGCAGCACCGAGCAGCGCCGCCTCCTGTTCGAGATGGACATGGCGCTGCTGAAGCTGCGGCAGCGCGGCGAGGACGACGACGCCGTCGTCCAGCTCACCGGCACGTACCACAACCTCCTGCGCATGTGGGCGGACACGTGAGCGGGGTGCCGGCCCTGGAGGCCATCCCGGCCGACATCCTGGAGGCCGGCGACTACGAGGCGCATGCGCGCCGCCGGCTCGACGCCAATGCGTGGGCCTATTTCAGCGCCAACGCCGGCCACGGCCGCACCCAGGCCGCCAACCGCGCCGCCTGGGACCGCATCGCCCTGTTGCCGCGCGTGCTGCGGCCATTGCAAGGCCTGCACACCGGGCAGACGCTGCTGGGCCGGCCGCTGCCGGTGCCGCTGCTGGTGGCGCCGATGGCGCTGCAGAAGCTCGCCCATCCCGACGGCGAACTGGCCATGGCCCTGGCCGCCGCCGCCCAGGGCGCCGGCCTGGTCCTGGCCTGCCAGGCCAGCACGCCGCTGGAGGCGGTGGCCCAGGCCGTGCGCAAGGATGGCGGCCGCGGGCCGCTCTGGCTGCAGCTGCACTGGTTCCCCGACCGCTCCATCAGCACCGGCCTGCTGCAGCGCGCCGAGGCCGCCGGCTTCGAGGCCGTGGTGCTGACGGTGGATTCCGCCATGCGCGCCCAGCGCGCGAGCGAGCGGCGCGCCGGCTTCCACCTGCCGCCCGGCGTGGCGGCGGTCAACCTGCCGCCCGACCGGCACGCACCGCCCGCCGACCTGGCTGGCCTGCTCGCGCATGCGCCAAGCTGGGACGACGTCGCCTGGCTGCGCACGCAGACCCGCCTGCCCGTGCTGCTCAAGGGCATCCTGCATCCCGAGGACGCGCGCGAAGCAGCCCGCCAGCAGGTCGACGCCGTGATCGTCTCCAACCATGGCGGCCGCACGCTCGATGGCGCCGCCGCCACCGCCGCCATCCTGCCGCGCATCGCCGACCGCGTGGGCGACAGTCTGCCGCTGCTGGTGGACGGCGGCGTGCGCAGCGGCGCCGACGTGTTCAAGGCACGGGCCCTGGGCGCCCGCGCCGTGCTGGTGGGCCGGCCGCTGCTGTGGGCCCTGGCCACGGCCGGCGCGCTGGGCGTCGCCCATGCCCTGCGCCTGCTGCGCGACGAACTGGAACTGGCCATGGCCCAGTGCGGCGCGGCCTCGCTCGAGCAGGTGGATCGCAGCCTGCTGCTGGCCGATCACCTGCCACACGAAGGGCCTTCAGGCGAATAGATATTGCAAATGCGAAGGATTCGCATTTATACTCGCAACACTTTCAACCGCCAGCCAAGAAAACTGCCATGATCGTTTGCGTCTGCCGCCGCGTCTCCGACCGCGAAATCGCCCGCCACGCGCGCGCCGGCATGGACTTCGACGACATCCAGTTCGAACTCGGTGTGGCCACCCAGTGCGGCAACTGCGAGAGCTGCGCCCGCGACGTGGTGGCCCAGTGCAGCGCCACCGCCCCCGTGGCCGCCGTTTCCGGCATCGCGCACGCGCACACCGTCCAGCTCGCCGCCCGAATCAAGGAGAACGCGGCATGGAATGGATCGGCATCCTCGGCAGCAGTCTGATCCTCGTTCTCGCCGCCACCGGCTGGGTGCTGCGCTGATGCGCGGCCGCGCCCCTCCCTGATCCCATGCAGTTCGCCTCCCCCTCCCCCCGCCCCGCCGGGGCGCCGCACCTGCGCCGCAATGCGCTGATCTGCGGCGGCGTCATCGCCTTCCACGTGGCGGCCCTGTGGGCGCTGCAATCCGGCCTGATCCGCCGCGCCGTCGAAGTCGTCGTCCCGGTCGCGCTGATGAGCGAGTTCATCACCCCGCCGGCGCCCAAGGAAGAACCACCGCCGCCCGCGCCCAAGCCGCCGGCGCCCGCGCC
>JAEZKX010000122.1 GCA_023436025.1 Pseudomonadota bacterium
CCGCCGGTCCGGTCGCAGCGGCGGCGGCATGCGTGCCTGGCTCGGGGCGGACCGCATCGTTGGCGGCGCGCCAGTCGCCAGGTCGCAGCTCCTGCCACGGTCTGTAGTCAGAGAAGGCGGACCGGTAGCGCAGCGCCGGTGCCGCGGCTGCCGGGTCGGCGGGGTCCGCCTGGGCCGCAGCGGCGAGCGGGGCGCCGAGCGCGATGGCTGCCGAAAGCAGCCGGCAAGTGTTCTTCTTCATTCCCGAATTCCATCCAAGGCGCCGACCTGAGGGGCCGGCCGATGCCCGTGCGGGCGCACGAGCGCCAAAAGGCCTCGCGCGGAGGCCTCGATGGGTCAGGTGGTTCGGGGTGGTCGCTCCTGGCCGCCCGAGACAAAGCTGGCTGCAGGAGCGTCGAGGCGCGGGAAATCCGCGGCGGCGCGCGATTGCCTGGCGAGCGGCGCCGAAGCGCTGACGATGACGGCTGCGCAGCACGATGCTGCGCAGAGCTTGCACTTGTCGCTGGCGCCGGAATGGTCGTGCGCGCCGTCGTCGGGCGCGCCGTGGCCCGCGACATGGTCCACGACATGGTCCACGACATGGTCCACGACTTGGTCCGCGCCGTGGCCAGCGACGTGGTCCGCAGCCGCCTCGTGACCATGGTGGTCCGGACTTGCTACCGCTCGCTGGCGGTCCCCGGACAGCGCGGCGCGAACTTGCGTCTGCCCGCCGCCCGGCGAGCACTGCATGGCCGCTCCAAGCGCGCCTCGGACGGGGAGCAGCACGGCGAGCAGCACCAGGAGCCAGACGCGAAGGGATTTCACAGACTTTCAGTTTACTTGGGGCCGCGCAAGCGCGCTCGGGCTATCGGGTGTCGCTCAGGACGCCCGCGGTGCGTGCGCAGGCGGCCGGACGACCAGGACCGGCACCGGGGCCAGCCGGATGATCTGCTCGGCGCCGCTGCCGAGGAGCGCACGCGCGATGCCCCGACGTCCCTGGGAGCCGACGACCACCAGGTCCGCGCCCCAGGAACGGGCCTGCGCCGCGATCGTTTCGCCCAGGTTCCGCGCGCCGGTCTCCAGCAGGCGCACCTGCACGCGCCGGCCATCGAGGCTCGCCGTCTCGAGGGCGCCGCAAAGGATGTCGCGTGCGTGGGCGCGCGCGCGTTCCAGGGATGGCTGCCCAGGCCCGCCGTCGGCGCCGTGCCCGCCCGGCAATGGGGCGTGCTCGAGCGCATGGACGATGCGCAACTCGGCGTCATGCAACGCCGCCACGCGCAAGGCCATCAGCAGCGCCTCGGCCGACGTTTCGCTGCCGTCGAAGCAGACGAGGATGCGGTTGAACATGACGGCTCCTGACTGGACCGAATGCCATCGTCGCGGTGGACGAGGACGTCCGTGTTGAGGAACATCAAGTCGCGCGGCCGAAGCCCCGGCGACCATGGCTTGCGTTGCGCGGTCCTGCGATCGCGTCGCTCCGATGCCTCCTCATGAGTCCATCGTCCCGTAGCGCAAGGAGAGCCACATGGACAGCATTCTGGTCGTTTGTTATTCCTACACGGGCAACTCGCGAAGGGCTGCGCAGCTTCTTTGCTCCCACCACGGCTGGCCGCTCGGCGAAATCCGTGACGCAGTGGGTTCGCGCGGCACCTGGCGCTGCGTATGGGATTCATTGCTGCGGCGCACGCCCGAGATCCGTTATGAAGGGCCGGCTCCGGAGGACTTTCGTACCGTGGTGCTGGTGTCGCCCATCTGGATGTACCGCCTTGCCGGCCCGATGCGCACCTTCGTCGTGCGCCATCGGGAGGCGCTGCGGCACGTGGCGGTCATCTCCACGATGAACGCAGGCGGCGCCACCAACGCCCTGGCCGAGATCGCCCGGATTCTTCACCACGGGATCGTCGACGCGGCGGTGTTCACGGCGCGCGAGATCGAGGACGGCAGTGGTACCGCACGCCTGCTGGCCTTCGGCGACGCCCTCCAGCCCGGATCGCGCGACACGCAGCCGGCGCGAGAGCCCGCCTGGACGGGGCCGGTCCAGACGCGCCGTTGAGGTGCGGCATCGCACTGCCGGCAGGGACGGTCGGGCGTCCGTCCAGGAAGCACGCGGTCGAGCATGCCATCCGACCGGGCCGCGACGCCCGGGGCATCGCAGGGATGAGGCGCGTCGGCGTGCTAGGCGCAGAGCGCGCGCACGGCGTCGGCCAGGGCGTCGTCCAGCGGGATGACGCCCGTGGAATGCGTAGCCCGGGTACAGGCGGCGATGCGTGCCACGCCTGCATGGTGGAGCGCCTGCACGTCTTCCTGCCGCAGCAGCGCGTGGATCACGACGGCGATGGGCGTGCCCCATCCGGCCGCGCGCAGCGCCTGGGCGGCCGCAATGAGACCGTCGCAGGTCGAGGCGATGTCTTCCATCAGCACAGGCGTCCTGCCCGCGGCGCTGCTTGCGGCCGGCACGGCCGGTGGCCTGCCATCCTGCGGCGCTTCCAGCAGCACGAAGGGCACGCGCGCCGCCGCGGCGATCTCGCCGATCCAGGTGGCGTTCCTGTCGCCGACGAGGATGCAGTGGGGAGCGGCGTGCGCCAGCCAGCCGGCGATCGCGGCTGCGGGCGAGACGACCCGCGTGGGGATCCTGTAGATCTCACGCAGGTCGCGGATGCGGTGCAGGTGCGGGCCGACGCAGACGAGGAAGTTGAACGCGCCCGACAGCAGCCGTGCGTAACTGCGTGACGATACGGCTTCTCCTGCGCGGAACCGGGCATCCTGCCGCATGTAGGGCAGGTAGGGCGCAACCAGGCCAACCTCGGCGGCCCCCAGTTCGCGCGCGGCGTCCGCCGTGAAGATCGCCGTCAAGGTCTTGTCCGCGGGGTGGAAGAGCTGCGCCGCCAGGAGGACCCGCCGAGCGTCGACGCTGGTGCGCAGGCGCACCAGCTGCTCGCCGTCGGCGAAGTACCGCACCTCGACGGCGTTGGCCTCGCAACCCAGGCGTTCCGCGAGGTCCTGTGCGAGGTCTTCGGCGCCGGGCAGCGCGAGGATGAGGTTGTTCATGCGGCCTCCACGGAAGCGCTGGACGATCGAGTCTAGTTGGCGGCGCGCGGATCCGGTTGATGCAGGTCAAGCGGTGCCGCGCGGCTGCCTGCCATTTCAGGGGGGCGGTCAGCGCGCCGGCAACCCGCGCCGAGCCCGACATGAAGAACGTTTGGCCGTCAGGCCCGCACGCCGGCACTTGCGCAAGGTCAAGTGGCGCCAGTGGCCCGACTCGTTTCCCCATGCGTTGCTCTGGGGCGAGCGCGAAGTGCGCTCCGTCGCCAACCTCCCGCGCGCGGACGGCGAGGAATTTCCGGCCCTGCTGGAACGGGTCCCGGTGCGCGCGCATGTGCATGCCTTTCCCCTGCGCGAGGCCAACGCGGCGGTGGATGCGCTGCGCAGCGGTACCGTCAGCGGTGCCGCCGCTCGTGCCCTGGCGCCGGCCGCGCTTGAGAAAGATCAGGTCGCGGCCACGTCGCGCTTCCTTTGCGGGGTCGTGGCGGCATCATGCACCCATGACCACCCCGAGCCACATCCTCCATCCCCCGCTGGCGGCGCGCGACGGCCGTCGCATGCAGGAGCGCAGGCCATGAGCGCCGAAGCCTCCATCGTGACGCTGACCCTCAATCCCGCGCTCGATCTCTCGACGCGGACCGCGAAGGTCGAGCCAGCGCACAAGTTGCGTTGTGCCGCCGCGCAGGCCCATCCCGGCGGCGGCGGCATCAACGTGGCCCGGGTCATCGACCGACTGGGCGGGTCCGTCAAGGCCTTGTACCCCGCGGGAGGACCGACGGGCGAGCGGCTCGGCCAGCTTCTCGATCAGGAGGGCGTGCCGCGGATGGCCGTGTCCATCGCGGGCGAAACGCGCGAGAGCTTCTCCGTGGTGGAGGAGGCCAGCGGACGCGAGTACCGCTTCGTCCTTCCCGGCCCCCGGCTCGCGCCGCAGGAGTGGCAGGATTGCCTGGAGAGCACGGCGGCGGCCGCGGCGGGATGCGCCTTCGTGGTGGCCAGCGGCAGCCTGCCTCCGGGCGTTCCCGCCGATGGCTACGCGCAGCTGGCGCGCCGTCTTGCGCAGGCGCGGATTCCCCTGGTGCTGGACACGTCCGGGCCGGCGCTCGCCGAGGCCCTGCAAGCCGGCGTCCACCTGATCAAGCCGAGCTTGCGGGAGCTGGAGGAATTGACTGGCGCGGTCCTGGGCACGAGCGGCGCGCGGGTCGAAGCGTGCCGCGCGATCATTGCGCGGGGGCAGGCGCAGGTCGTCGCGCTCTCGCTCGGCGCCGAGGGCGCGTTGCTGGTGACGGCCCGCGAGGCCTGGCAGGCGCCCGCGCTGCCGGTGGCGGTGGCAGGCACCATTGGGGCCGGCGACAGCTTCCTGGCCGGGCTGGTGTTCGCCGTCGCGCGTGGCGAACCGCTGCCAGAGGCGTTCCGCACCGCGATGGCCGCTTCGGCGGCAGCCTTGCTACGCCCCGGGACCTCGCTCTGCCGGCCCGAGGACGTCGCCGCTTTGCGGCCCCAGGTGGTCCTCGCAAGCTGCTGAGGGCCTGACCCCGGCCCGGGAGGCACCGCGAGGTCGCCGCAGTTCAGGATCGATTCCCTTGCAGCTTGCCGAGGCGAGGGCCGGCATCCGTGCTGCACCAGTGCGGCCCGCCAAAAAGCAGAAGGCCGCTGCCTCCGGAGATGGCAGCGGCCTCGGCCTGCAGGTGGGCCGGCGCTTGGGCGCCGGCAACCAGCGTCGGCTTAGCGCTTGGCCGCGGCCAGCGCTTCGGCGATCCAGCCGTCGAAGGTCTTCTGGTTGGCCTTGATCCAGCCGTCGGCGTGGCGCTCGAAGTCCTTCTGGGTGTTCTCGCCGTCGTTGAGCAGGCGGTTCTGCGTGCTGATGTCGGCGAGCGGCACCTTCATGATCTCGAACAGGCGCGCCGCGGCCGGGTTCTTGGCCACGAAGTCCTTGTTGGCGACGATGTGCTCGTTGTTCAGGGGGAAGCCGTAGTTCTTGCCGTTGGGCAGCTTGGTGTCGGTGCCTGCCTGCACGCCGGGCATGGCGGAAAAGGGCACTTCCAGCCAGATCACGTCGCGGCCCGGGCGCAGCACGTTGCTCAGCCAGTAGGGCGTCCAGGTGTAGTACAGCACCGGCTTGCCGGCCTTGAAGCGGGCCACGGTGTCGGCGATCAGCGCCGAGTAGTTGCCCTGCACGTAGGTCACCGTGTTGCGCAGCTTGAAGACGTCCAGCTGGTGCTCCAGCACCGCTTCGCCGCCCCAGCCCGCGCTCGGGCCGACGATGTCGGCCTTGCCGTCACCATCGGTGTCGAACAGCTTCGCCAGCTTGGGGTCGGTGAGCTGGCCGATGTTGGTGATGCCGTACTGGTCGGCCGTCTTCTTGTCGATCATGTAGCCCTGCACGGCGCCGGCGGAAAACACGCCCTTGCGCGAGAGCTTCGCATCGCCACCCGCGGCCTTGTAGAACTCCGAGTGGTGCGGGTTCCAGTGGTTGGCCATGAAGGTCGCGTCACCATTGGCCACCGAGATGTGGGCCACCGGGTAGTCGACTTCCTTGATCGGCTGGACGTCGTAGCCGAGCTTCTCCAGCGCGCGCGTGACCAGCAGGGTCTGGAAGGTCTCCTCGGCCAGCTGGCTTTGCAGGGGATAGACCTTGATGCCCTTGCCAGGCAGGTCGGCGGCGTGGGACGCGATGCCCAGGGACATCAGGCTGGCGGCCAGAAGGGTGCGTGCGAAGTTGCGCTTGTTCATCATCCTGCGGGGGGTCCTTTCGAGAGGAGGGTTGAAGAAAAAGGGAAGGCGTGGCCCGGCCGGCGCCCGCGCA
>JAEZKX010000129.1 GCA_023436025.1 Pseudomonadota bacterium
GGCGCGGGCGCATCCGACGCGATGCCTTCGGTCGCCGGGACCGGGCGGGCGTGCCGGCGCAGGCACCGCCTCCTGCATCCCGCGGCGTGCGCTCAATGCGTCTCCAGCCCCAGGTAGGCCTTCTGGATCTCCGGCCGTTCCATCAACTCGCTCGCCAGGCCCTCGGCCACGATGCGCCCCTCTTCCATCACGTAGGCGCGGCGGGCCAGTTCCATCGCCATGGCGACGTTCTGCTCCACCAGCAGCACCGCCGTGCCCTCGGCGTTGATCTCGCGGATCGCCTGGAACATGTCGAGCACCACGGCCGGCGCCAGGCCCAGCGAGGGCTCGTCGAGCAGCAACAGCTGGGGCCGGCTCATCATCGCGCGGCCGATCGCCACCATCTGCTGCTGGCCGCCGGAGAGCGAGCCGGCCGGCTGCGGCAGCTTGGGCTTCAAGGCCGGGAACAGCGCCAGCACGCGCTCCAGCGAGGCTGCGCGCTGCGCCCTGGCCGCCGGCAGGTAGCTGCCCAGCTCCAGGTTGTCCTGCACCGTCATGCCCGTGAACAGGCGCCGTCCTTCCGGCACGATGGCGATGCCCTGCGCGCAGAAGCGGTGGCTCGCCAGCTGGGTGATGTCCCGGCCGTCGAAGCGCAAGGTGCCGGCCCGGGCCCGGTGCAGGCCCGCCACCACGTTGATCAGCGTGCTCTTGCCGGCGCCGTTGGGGCCCACCACGCACACCAGTTCGCCCGCGGCCACCTGCAGCGACACGCCCCACAGGGCCGGCGCGGCGCCGTAGTTGGCCTGGATGTCGACGACCTCAAGCATGGGCGGGCCTTCCCAGGTAGGCGCTGACGACCTCGCTCTCCTGCATCACCTCGCTGGCCTGGCCCTGCGCGATCAGGCGGCCGTGGTTCAGCACCACGATGCGGTCGGTCAGCGCCATCACGGCGCGCATCACGTGTTCGACGAACACGATGGTGGAGCCCTGCTCGCGGATGCGGCGGATCAGCTCGATCGCCTCGTTGATCTCGCCCGGCGTGAGGCCCGACAGCACCTCGTCCAGCAGCACCAGGCGCGGCCGCGCGGCCAGCGCGCGCGCCAGCTCCAGGAACTTGCGCTGGTGCAGGTTGATGTCGTCGGGCAGCGCATGGGCGCGGTCCTGCAGGCCGGTGAATTCGAGCCACTTCCAGGCTTCGCGCGTCGCCGTGGCGCGGTCCTGCGAAGCGCAGCCGAACATCGCCACCATGGCCACGTTCTGCAGCACCGTCATGTGCCTGAACGGCCGCGGGATCTGGTAGGTGCGCGCGATGCCGGCCTGCGCGACGCGGTGCGCCGGCAGCCCGGTGAGCACGCGGCCGTCGAACACGACCTCGCCGCCCGACAACGGATAGTGACCGCTGACCACGTTGATGAAGGTCGACTTGCCCGAGCCGTTGGGCCCCAGCAGCCCGAGGATCTCGCCCTGCCGCACCTGCAGCGTGACGTTGTCCAGGGCCTGCACGCCTTTGAAGGCCTTCGACAGGCCGCGCACCTCCAGCAGGGGCTTGCCGATGGCGACTGCGGCCACCCGCGGCGCTGGCTGCAACAATGCTTGCGGCACTTCTTGCGGCACTTCTTGCGGCACTGCTTGCGGCACTGTTTGCGGCGCCGCATCCGCGATCGCGGCTTCGAACGGCGGCGCGGCGCGCGCCTGCGCGGCGGACTCCACCGGCTTCCTGCGCCACTTCTTCAGCACCCAGCCCAGGATGCCATCGGGCATGGCCAGGATCACGACGACGAGGATGGCGCCGACCGCGGCCTTGCCCGCCACCGCATGGTTGCCGGCGGTGAAGGCATAGAGCAAGCCGGTGATCACCGTCGCCCCCACCAGCGGCCCGGCCCAGTGGCGCGTGCCGCCCAGCACGCTCATGAGCACCACCGTCAGCGGCACCGTGATGTTGAAGGTCTCGCTCGCCGTCACGTACTGCACGAACAGGGCGTGGATGCCGCCGGCCAGGCCGGCCAGCGCGCACGACAGCGCGAAGGCCGCCAGCTTGTAGCGGAAGGTGGGCACGCCCATCACCTCGGCGACGTCCTCGTCGTCGTGGATGGCGAACAGGCCGGTGCCCAGCTTGGAGACGTAGACCAGGTAGGAGATCAGCAGCGTGGCCACCGCCACCAGCAGGATCAGCAGGTAGATCGACGCCGCCGGCGACGGCCCGAGCCGAGGCGTCTCCACCGCGTTCAGGTAGACGCCGGGGCCGCCGTCCACCGGCGAGTTGAGGATCACGGTGGCCACCACGAAGGTGACGGCCAGGGTCAGCAGCGCGAACAGCTCGCCGCGCACCGCCTTGACGCGGAACACCACGAAGCCCAGCCCCAGGGCGAGCAAGGCCGGCACCAGCGCCGCCAGCGGCAGCGTGGCGAGGAAGTGCCAGTCCATCTTGCCGGCGAGGAAGGCCGTGGTGTACATGCCTACGCCGAAGAAGGCGCCGTGGCCGAACGAGAAGTAGCCCGAATAGCCCGACAGGATGTTCCACGACAGGGCCAGCACCGCCCAGTGGCACACCAGGTAGAGGATGGACTCGTAGAACGGCGGCAGGCCCAGCCACGGCACGCAGGCCAGGACCAGGCCGGCCGCCAGGATGGCGGACACCGTGCGCTTCATGCGCCCGCCTTCGCCGGCCGGAACAGCAGCATCACGATCAGCAGCGAGAACGAGACGATGGGCGCCCACGAGGGCGAGGCCACGGCCATGGTGACGGCTTCGCTCACGCCGATGATGCCGCCGGCCACCAGCGGCCCGATGGCGCTGCCCAGGCCGCCCAGCATGACGGCGGCGAACACCACGCCGACCCAGGCGAAGATCTGCGACGGCGCCAGCGTGAACATGAGCGCCAGGCACACGCCCGCCACGCCCGCCAGTGCCGCGCAGCCGCCCGCCAGCAGCAGCGACAGGGCGCGCGCGTTGACGCCGAAGGCGGCGGCGATGGGACCGTCCTCCGCCATGGCGCGCAGCGCCTTGCCCAGGTCGGTGAAGCGCATCAGGGCCCACACGCCCAGGCCGATGGCGACCGCGAAGACCAGCGTGAGCAGTTCCGCCACCGGGACGTAGAGCCCGGCCACCGTGAACTTCATGGTGTTGTAGTGCGACTCCAGCCGGCGGTAGTCGGCGGTCCAGATGCCCTGGATCCCGCTTTCGATCACCACGGTGATGCCGAAGGTGACCAGCAGCGAGCTGAAGGGCGAGATGGAGAACTTCGACAGCAGCCACTGCATGCCCACGCCGATGACGAAGAACAGCGGCGGCACGATGGCCAGCGCCAGCAGCGGGTCCACGCCCCAGCTGGCGTGCATCTGGTAGGTGAGGTAGCCCGCCAGGAACACCAGGCCGAAGTGCGCCAGGTTGATCTGCCGCAGCAGCCCCCAGGTGAGCCCGAGCCCGACCCCGATCAGGCCGTAGAGGCTGCCGATGAAGATGCCCGACAGGATGGACTGCGCCAGCAGGTTGAAGCTCGGAAGCGTCAAGCGCCGCTCCTCAGCGGATCTGCAGGCGGGCGCCGGGGGCGGCGAAGTTCTCCGGCCAGACGACCTTCCAGGCGCCGTTCTGCACCTGCTTGATCTTCATCAGGTCGTCGCCGAAGTTGCCCGGGCCGTCGAAGCGCAGCCGCCCCTGGATGGTGTCGATGCGGTTCTTCTTGATGAAGTCGGCGATCTTCTTGTCGTCCAGGCTGTTGGCGCCGCGCACGCCGGCCTCCAGGATCTGCCACGCCGAGAACGAGGCCGCGGCCTGCACCTCCACCGTGGTGTCGGGCAGGTTGGCCGCGCGGGCACGCTGGTTGAAGGTCTGCACGAACTCCGCCGCGATCCCGTGGTTGGTGAAGGGCGGGTGCTCCTCGAAGATGGTCAGCGACAGCGCGCGGTCGCCCTCGGGCGTCTTGGTCATGGGTCCGGGCGCCGGGTAGAGGTGGAAGTGGATCGGCGGCACATAGTCGATCTTCTTCATGGCCTCCAGCAGCATGTTGCCTTCCAGGCCGATGTCGCCGATCCACACCAGGTCGGGCTTGGCGTCCTTCACGCGGGCGGCGATGGGGCCGAAGTCACGGTTGCCGAAGTCCCACTCGAGGAACAGCACCTCGTTGAGGCCGCGCTTCCTGGCCACCTCGCGGCCGCCCAGCGACATGAAGTGGATGGACGGGAACTTGCTGGTGACGATGGCGATGGTCTTGGGCGGCTTGCCCGACTGCGCCAGCATGTCGAACAGCGAGTTGGACACCGTGGTCTGCGGGTTGGGCCCCAGCGACCAGGCGGGAAACTGCATGTCGTACTTGGCCAGCGACGGAATGCCGAAGGTGTGGTGCACCAGCACCTTGTTGTAGCGCTGGGCCACGCCCATGGCGGAGAGGATGGCGCCGGTGGCGTACGGCCCCATCAGCAGGTCGACCTTGTCGGAGGTCACCAGCTGTTCGTAGAGCGTGCGCGCCAGGTCGGGCTTGGACTGGTCGTCCTTCACGACCCACTCGACCCGCCGCCCCAGCAGGCCGCCGCGCCGGTTGAGGTTTTCCACGTAGATCTCGCCCACCAGCTTGTGGGTGAGTGCCGTGGCCGACAGGGGCCCGGTGAGCGCCAGCGTGCTGCCGATGCGGATCGGCTGGCCGCCGGCGGGCGCCTGGGCGAAGGCGGGCAGCGCCAGCGCGGCGCCGATGGCGGAAAGGGTATGGCGGCGTGAGAGGGTCATGGTCGTCTCCTGTCGTTGCTGTCGTTCAATCCACCTGCGCGCCCGAGCGCTTGACGAGCTCGGACCACTTGGCGATCTCCGAGCGGCCGAAGGCCGCCAGTTCTTCCGGCTTGAGCACGGGCACCTCCAGCCCCTGCGCGGCCAGCTTCGCTTTCACCTCCGGATGGGTCACGGCCTGGTTCACCGCGTCGCGCAGCTTCGCCAGCACCGGCGCCGGCGTGCTGGCGGGCGCGTACAACATGAACCAGGCGACCAGGTCGAAGTCGCCGGCGCCCTGCTCCGCCAGCGTCGGCACCTCGGGCGCGGCGGCGGTGCGCTTCGCGCTGGAAACGCCCAGCGCACGCAGCTTGCCGGCCTTGACGTGCGGCATGACGGCCGCCGGGTGGTAGAACATGAAGTGGACCTGGCCGGCCATCACGTCGTTGAGCGCCAGGCCGCCTTCCTTGTACGGCACGTGCACCATCTCGCCGCCCAGGCGGGCCTTGACCAGTTCGCCGGCCAGGTGGCCCGAGGTGCCGTTGCCGGCCGAGGCGAAGCTCACGCCGGGCGACTTGGCCGCGGCGGACCGGAGGTCCTGCAGGGTTTTCAGGGGCGAGTTCGCGCCGACCACCAGCAGCGTCGGCGTGTAGCCCGCGAAGCCGATGGGCGCGAAGTCCTTCTGCGCGTCGTAGGGCATGCGGCGGTACAGGCCCGGGTTGATCGCATGCGTGCCGACCGTGCCCATGACGATGGTGTAGCCGTCGGCCGGCGCCTTGGCCACCAGGTCGGCGCCGATGTTGCCGCCGGCCCCGGCCTTGTTCTCCACCACCACGGCCTGGCCGAGCGGCCTGGCCAGGGCCTCGGCGAAGACCCGGGCGATGATGTCGGTGGTGGTGCCCGGGCCGAAGGGCACCACCAGCTTGACCGGGCGGTTCGGATAGTCCTGGGCGAAGGCCGGTGCGCCCAGCGCGAGGGCGGTCAAGGCGGCCAGGATGGTGTGGCGCATGCTCACGTGCTCGTCTCCTTCGATGGCGCGCGCGGCTTCCAGCCCGCGCGCAGTTCCTCGTTGTGTTCGCCCAGCACCGGCGGTGCCGTCACTTCGAGCGGCCGCTGGCCGTCGTACGACACTGGCGAGCGCACCGTGCGGAAGGTGCCCACCACCGGATGCTCGGTCTCCACGAACAACTGCAGGTGCTTCGCCTGGGCATCGTCCGGCACTTCCGCGGTGGTGTACATAGGGGAATGCGGGACGTCCTCGGCCTCCAGCCGGCGGCACCATTCGGCGCGGTCGTGCCGGGCGAAGATCGGCCGCATCACGGCGATCAGCTCCTCCTGGTTGTCGATGCGCGCCTGCCGGCTGGAGAAGCGCGGATCCTGGAAGATGTCCGGCGTCTCCATCGCCTTGGCCAGGCCCTGCCAGAACTTCTCGGGCGAGGACATGTGCAGCGCGATCCAGTGGCCGTCGCGGCACTGCAGCACGTACGACTGCGACACGCTCGGGCGGCTGAACGGCCCCATCACCTCGTTGGCGGAGAACAGGTGCTGGAAGGCGTCCAGGTTGAAGTGCGTCATGGCCTCGAACATCGACAGTTCCACCTTGCGGGCGGCGCCGGTGCGTTCGCGCTCGTACAGCGCGCCGAGGATGCCGTAGGCGGCGTAGAAGCCGGTGACCAGGTCGGCGATGGCGGGGCCCACCACGCGCGGATTCGCCGGGTTCACCAGCAGCCTCAGGTAGCCGCTGGCGGCCTGGGCCACGCTGTCGTAGGTCGGCCGATGCGCGGCCGGCCCGGTGGCGCCGAAGCCGCTGATGGCGCAGTAGATGAGTCGGCCGTTGATGCCGCGCAGGCGCTCGAAGCCGCAGCCGATCTGCTCGGCGAAGCCGGGGCGGAAGTTCTGCAGGTAGACATCGGCGTCGGCCACCAGCGTGTCGAAGCGCGCCAGGTCGTCGGCGTTCTTGGTGTTGAGCGTGATGCTGCGCTTGTTGCGGTTGACGGTCTGGTAGTGCGGCGAGTACAGGCCGCCCTTGAAGGCGCGGAAGGGGTCGCCGGTGCCCGGCAGCTCCACCTTGACGACGTCGGCGCCCAGGTCGGCCAGCAGCATGGCGGCCGCCGGGCCGGTGATGAAGGTGCCGTGCTCCAGCACGCGCACGCCCTCGAGCACGCGGATCACCGGCGCTCCTCCGGCCGGCCGCCCGTGTACTCGTATTCGCGCGTGGCCTGGTACGACAGGGCGAAGCCGATGGGATCGTCCAGCTCCTCGTTGAGGTGCGCGATCAGGCTGGCGGTGCGCGCCAGCATGGGCACCCCCTTGAGCGCAGCCACCGGGAAGCCCACGCCCAGCAGCACCGCGGGAATGGCGCCCGACACGTTCAGCTTCAGGTCCTTGCCGACGACTTCCGGGATCACCTGCTCCACCGCCTTGGCGATCTCGATGAAGCGCTGGCCGCCACCGGCTTGGGCCGACACGCCGAACAGCGCGTCGACGCGCGGATCGCGGCGCTTGTGTTCCGGGTGGCCGTAGCCGGCGATGGCCAGCTTCCTCGCGCGCCGGTCGGCCACCACCGCCTTCGCCGCGGCGGCGAGGTCGCCGCCGTTCGCGCGGGCCGCGGCGTCGATCTCGACATAGAGCCGCCCCGCGGTCTCGGACGCGCCGAGGATCACCGAGCCGGAGCCGAGCAGGCCCGCGGCCACCGCCCCCTGCATCGCGTCGGGCGCGGCCGCCAGCGTCATGCGCGCGGCCTGCACGCTGGGCACCAGGCCGTGTTCGGCGATGGCCACCAGCGTGGCATTGAGCACCGCGCTGGCCGCCGCGTCGGGCCTGCGGCCGGTCAGCAGCAGGAAGAAGTAGTCGCCGAAGTTGACCTGGCCGATCAGGTCCTGCGCCAGGTCGTGGCCGCGCACGACGATGCTGTCCTCGTTCGACGTGCAGATCGCGGAGCGAGGCACGGTGGCCTTGCCGATTTTCATTCTGGGTCCTTTGTCTGCCGCCCTCCCCGCGGGGAAGGGCCGGAATGGGAGCGCGCGCCGCCGCGCGCGCCATGCGCTCAGCGCGCCGACGGCACCAGCCGGAAGTCGTACTTCGCCGTGTAGTACGGCTTGCCCATCACCCGTCCGTCCGGCGCCTTGCCCGGCGGGTGCTTGGGGAAATCCACGATCAGGCTGTTGCGCACCCCGAACACCGCATCGGAGTCGAGGTAGGGGCTGTCCTTGACGAAGAGGTGCGTCACCAGGCGCTCGTGGCCGGGTGCGCTGAGCATCATGTGCATGTGGCCCGGACGGTTGAGGTGGCGGCCCATCTTGTCCAGCATCGCACCGACCGGGCCGTCGCCCGGCACCGGGTAGAAGGTGGGCTTGATGGACCAGAAGCGGTAGTTGCCCTCGGCGTCGGTACGGAACTGCGCCCGCAGGCTCATCGCGTCGCCCTTCTGCATGTCGTACAGGCCACCCTCGTCGCCCGACCAGACATCGAGTTCGGCGCCGGCGATGGGCTGGCCGAAGGTGTCAGTGACGCGCCCGTGGTACAGCGCCGGCTCGCCCAGCCCCTCGCCGATGTCGTCGCCCAGTTCGCGCCGGGGCGCACCCGGCCAGAAGAAGGGGCCTTGCACCGTGGCCTCGGTCGGCTGCTCGCCGGGCCGGTCGGCCAGCGCGCGGGCGCCGCGCGCCTGGTCGAGCGCCACCACCAGCATCGACAAGCCCAGCGTGTCCGACAGCAGGATGAACTCCTGCCGCTTGTCGTCGCACTTCTGGCCGACGGCGGTGAGGAACTGGATGCCGGCCATCCATTCGTCCGGGGTCAGGTCGACCTCGCGGGCAAAGGCATGCAGGTGCCGCACCAGCGCGCTCATCACTTCCTTGTAGCGCGCATCCTTGCATTCGCCCATGCGGTCGATCACCGCCTGCGCGAACTCGCCGACTTCGAGTTGAGCCATCGATCTGTCTCCTTGCCGGCCCCGTTCCGGTGGCTGTGGAATCCAGGGCTTCCCGGTTGTTTCGGCGGCAGTCTAGGACGCGCTCATCCGGCTGGAAAGTGATGAATTTCAAACGCTATGATCGACGCCATCGATCGCAACCCCGCACAAACCCGGACATGGAGCTGCGCCACCTCCGCTACTTCGACGCCGTCGCCGAAACCCTCAACTTCACCCGGGCGGCGGAGCGCTTGCACGTGACCCAGTCGACGCTGTCGCACCAGATCAAGCAGCTGGAGGACGAACTGGGCACGGCCTTGTTCGACCGCAGCGCCAAGCGCGTGCGCATGACGGAGGCCGGCGAGATCCTGCGCAGCCACATGACGCCGGCGCTGGAACAGATCGACCTGGGGCTGCAGGCGCTGCGCGCGCCGGGCGAAGCGGTGACCGGCAGCATCCGCCTGGGCACGACGCCCAGCTTCAACACGCAGATGGTGCCGCTGTGCGTGGCCACGCTGCTGAAGTCCTACCCCGGCCTGCAGGTAACGGTGGAGGAACTGGCGGCCGGCCAGATCCTCAAGCGGCTGCGCTCCGGCCACCTGGACATGGCGGTGTCCTATCCGCCGGGCGAAGGCAGCGACCTGTGGTTCGAGCCGCTGTACAACGAGGAGCTGCGGCTGGTGGTGGCGGCCACGCATCCGCTGGCACGGCGGCGCAAGGTCCGCATGGCCGAACTGCACAACGTCCGCATGGTGCTTCTGCCCGGCAACTTCCTCACGCGCCGCCTGCTGGACGACTGCTTCGATGCCGCCCGCGCCAAACCGATCGTGGCGGCGCAGCTGAATTCGGTGGCCCCCATGATCGAGCTGATCCGCCAGACCGACCTCGCCGGCATCATTCCGGAGAGTGCGATGGGGCTGCGCGAAGGACTGCGGGTGATCCCGCTGGAGGACCCGACGCCGATCCGCACGCCGGGCATGCTGTGGCCCAAGGGCGCGGCACGCTCGCCGGTGCACAAGCACTTCGCGGAGATCATCCGGCGCGCGTCGTCGGGGACGGCCGCATGAGCCAGGCGGCGCCCGGCGAAACCGTCCGCGTCGCGCTGCCGCCGCCCGCCTTGCGCGGCTTGGCGGCGTGCGCGGTGCTGCGTGCAATCGACGGCGGCGGCCGGCACCTGGCGGCGGTGCAGGCCAACGGGTATGCCAGCCTCAACGTCATCGTCCGCGGCAGCGTGCGGGCGCAGGGCCACGGCACGTTGCCCGCCTGCTTCGTCACCGGGCCTTTCCGGCAACCACTGGCCACCGAGGCCGCCGCGCCGCTGCTGTCGGTGAGCATCGTGCTGCAGCCCTGGCTGCTGCCCGCGGTCGCCGGCCTGGCACCGCCGGCCGCGGTGGACCGCATCATCGCGCTACCGGCGGACGATGCGCTCGCTGTCCTCGCCGGCCGTGCGGCG
>JAEZKX010000140.1 GCA_023436025.1 Pseudomonadota bacterium
GCGCGGTTCCACCGCGCGAGATTCTCCCGACAGGAAGATCAAGCTATGCATACGGAACAGATCGACGCCGCCGACGACGTCGCGCGCGCGGAACAGGCCGCCCTGGCACGGCAAGCCGACGAAGACCAGGCGGAGCAGCGTTTCCGCGAAGCGCGGGCGCGCCTGACTGCACAAGGGCTCGCCGAGGAAGTGACCACCTGCCCCGAGTTCCGCGACTGGATGGACAAGCGCCACCGCACCGACGAGGCCTGGGGACGGTGGGCGATGGCGAAGGACGCAGAACTGGGCTGAGGCAAGCCCTCGGAGGCGGTGGGCGCGACGCGCGCCGCCGCCAGGCCCTTCCCCCCAGCCGATCGACCACCTGGGCAGGCGGTCGCCGGCCGCCGGCTCACGTCGCCAGCCCCATGGCCTGCGTGATCTTGCGCCCCGACATCTGCAAGCGGCGGACGTCCTCGTCCAGCGGACCCGCCAGCAGGCGCCCCTGCCTCTTCTTCCACGCTCCCGCCACCATCACGCTGTCGATGTTGGACAGCGATGCCTGGAACACCACGCTGCTGACCGGATCGTGCACCGGCTGCATGTTCAGGTCGGTGGCGCGGATCACCACCAGGTCGGCCTGCTTGCCGGGGGCCAGGGTACCGATGCGATCGAGCTGCTGCAGCATGCGCGCGCCCTCCACCGTCACCCAGGCCAGCGCCTCGCGCGTCGTGATGGTCGAGGTCGGCGGGATGGTGCCGTGCCGTTCGCGGTGCGCCACGTTGTCCAGGCTGCGCTGGATGCCCAGCGCGATGCGCGCCTGCGACAGCATGTCGCCGGAGAGCACGCTCTCCAGGTCCACCCCCAGCGAGGGCGCGCGGCCGAACTGCCGCAGGCGCCCGGTGAGCGGGTGGCCGTGGCCTTGCGACATCTCGCTTTCGGCGGCCGCCGAGAAGGTCATGCCGAGTTCGCAGAAGCGCCGCAGCTGCGCGTCGTCCAGCGCATGGCCATGGACGATGTTGATACCGGGACCGAGCAGGCCGGCGGCCTCCAGCCGCTCCCAGCCGTCGGGCGTGCGGGCCGGGCCCCCGCCCTGGTGCAGCGAGGCGATGATGCCCAGCTCGCGCGCCATGCGGAAGTCGTGCATCGCGACGTCCAGCGTGCAGTAGTGCGGGCCCAGCACCGCGGCATGCACGGTCAGCAGGCCGTGGCCCTGGTGCTTGCGCAGCAGGCGCTCGATCTCGGCGCGCGGATGGTTCACCTCCCAGAACGGCAGCTGGCCCGGCTGGGGGTCGGGCTTGGGCGTGCCGTGGAAGAAGGCCGCGCGGATGCCGGTGGACAGCAGGCCCTCGATGGCCGCGTCGTTGTGCGCCGGCGTCGGATTGTTGTGGCACCAGTCGGCCAGCGTGGTGGTGCCGCAGTTCAGCTGGTTGAGCGCGCCCATGCGGGTGGCGATGTACAGGTCCTCCGGCTGGAAGGCCGTGGCCAGGCCGGCGTGCATCTTCCGGAAGTACTCCAGCAGCGTCCAGTTGGCCGCCACGCCGCGCAGCGCCGTCTGCCAGGTGTGCATGTGGGCGTTGACCAGGCCGGGGATGAGGATCTGCCCGGCGAGGTCCACCACCTCGGCGTCGTCGGCCGGAATGTGGGGCGCGATGGCTTCGATGCGGTCGCCGCGCACCAGCAGGTCACCGGTGGACAGGTCGCCTTGCGCGTCCATGGTCAGGATGGTCGCGCCGCGCAGGAGGGTCTGCTTGGTCATGGGGCTTGGTAGTCCACCTGGTGGCGGGCGATGCGCATGTCGCCCAGTTCCTGCTTCACGCGCAGGTGCTCGGGATGCGTGGCATAAGCGTCCAGCGCCGCCTGAGTTTCGAACTCGCTGTACAGGACCACGTCGCAGGCGTAGTCGGCGCCGCTGGTGTCGACGCCGATCTCCAGGTGCAGCAGCCCCGGGATGCGGCCGCGCAAGGAAGCGAAACCACGCTGCAGGCGGGCGATGTTGGCGGCCTTGTCGGCGGCGTCGGCGCCGACGATGTCCCACATGACGATGTGCCGGATCAAGCCGCTTCCCCGGCCGGGTTGAGCACGAAGTCGTAGGCCACCAGGTAGCTGCCGTCCGGCTGCGGCTGCCAGTCGGCCACCAGCGACTGGCGCACGCCGAACACCGCGTCGGAGTCGAGGTAGCGGTCGCCGTCGCGGAACACGTGCGTGATCAGCGTTTCGTAGCCCGGCGCCTTGATCATGAAGTGCAGGTGCGCGGGCCGCCAGGGATGGCGCCGTGTCGCACGCAGCATGTCGCCCACCGGCCCGTCCACGGGGATGGGATAGGCCTCGGCCAGGATGGAGCGGAAGTGGTACTCGCCGCGCCCGTTGGCATGCAGCGTGCCCCGCGCCTGCGCTGCGCCGCCCTCGCGCTGCACGTCGTACATGCCTTCGGCATCGGCTTGCCACACGTGGATCTCGGCGCCGGGCACCGGCTCGCCGCCCAGGCCGCGCACCGTGCCGCGCACCGTGCAGGGCACCCCAGCCGCGCCATTGGCGACGTCCTCGCCCAGGTCGTAGGCGGGCGCGCCCTCCACATAGAAGGGCCCGAACACCGTGGCCTCGGTGCAGCCGGCGGGCTTGTCGTTGTTCATGGCCACTGTGAGCATCGACAGGCCCAGCGTGTCGGACAGCAGGATGAACTCCTGGCGCTTGTCGTCGCACTTGCGGCCCACCGCGGTCAGGAACTGGATGCCGCGCAACCATTCGTCCTCGGTCAGCTTCACCTCGCGCGCGAAGGCATGCAGGTGCTGCACCAGGCTGGTCATGATCTCCTTGAGCCGCGCGTCGGGCGTGTCAGCCAGGCGGGACAGCACGGCCTGGGTGATGTTGTCTTGGTTCAGGTTGCGCATGCCGCCAATCTAGGCGGCGCCGGGGTGATGCGGAAGGGGGGCGCGGGAAATTAGTTTTCCGCGAGCCGCGATAATCCCCGCGTGGACCGCTGGACCGAGATGGCTTTGTTCGTGCAGGTGGCCGAGACCGGCAGCCTGAGCCGTGCCGCCGAGGAACTCGGGCTGTCCAACGCAGCGGCCAGCCGGCACCTGTCGGCCCTGGAGGAGCGCCTGGGCGCGCGCCTGGTGGAGCGCAACACGCGCCGCCTGTACCTGACCGAACCCGGCCAGGAGTTCCTGCGCCGCAGCAAGGCCATCCTGGCCGACCTGGCCGAGGCCGAATCGGCGGTCAACGCCGCCACGCTCATGCCCACCGGCACCCTGCGCATCACGGCATCGCTGTCCTTCGCCATGGCCCACATCGCGCCGCTGCTGCCGGAGTACACCCGGCGCTATCCCCACGTGGCGGTGCATGTCGAGACGGCCAACCGCTACCTGGACCTGATCGACAACAACATCGACATCGCGGTGCGCACGCGCGAGCAGGAGCCCGACTCCAACATCACCATCCGCCGCCTGGCCGAGACGCGCCGGGTGCTTGCGGCCTCGCCCGGCTACCTGTCGCGCGCCGGCACGCCGCGCGCGCTGGCCGACCTCGCCCGGCATGCACTGCTGGTCTACACCTATGCCAACAACCCGCACGAGCTGCGCTTCACGCGCGGTGACGAGAGCACCACGGTGTCGATCAAGGGCGTGCTGGAATCCAACGACGGCCAGGTGATCCGAGCGGCCGCGCTGGAGGGCCTGGGCATCCTGGTGCAGCCGACCTACGTGATCTACGAGGACATCGTGGCCGGCCGCCTGGTGCCGGTGCTGGACGACTGGGACCTGCCGCGCCTGACCGTCAACCTCGCCTATCCGAGCCGCAAGCACCTCACCGCCAAGGTCCGCACCTTCATCGACTTCATCGCCGAGCACTTCGAGCGGATGCAGTACGACCGCAAGTGGACGGCGCGGTTCGGCTATTGAGGCGCCAGCCTCATTCCGGCCGCCTGCCCTCGAACGCGTCTTGCAGCAGGCGCCGCACCGCCGCCCGCTCCAACGGACGCGGATTCGGATACTGGTTCTGCATGGCGATGTCGCAGGCGCGGTCGAGGTCGCCGGCGCGCATGCCGATGTCCTGCAGCGCCACCGGCGCGCCGTTGTCCCGCGCCAGGTCGAAGGC
>JAEZKX010000390.1 GCA_023436025.1 Pseudomonadota bacterium
CCCTTGCCGCTGGTGGTGGTGACCAAGGCCAACACGCGCGCCACCGTGCACCGCGACGCCTACACCGACTACATCGGCGTCAAGCGCTACGACGCCCAGGGGCGCGTGACCGGCGAGCACCGCTTCATCGGCTTGTTCACCTCCACCGCCTACGTCGCGCGCGCGCAGGAGACGCCGCTGCTGCGCCACAAGGTTGCCGCGGTCGCGCAGCGCGCCGGCTTCGCACCCGGCAGTCACCTGGCCAAGGCCCTGGAACACACGCTGGAGACCTATCCGCGCGACGACCTGTTCCAGGTTCCGGAGGACGCGCTGTACGACACCGCCATGGGCATCCTGGCGCTGGGCGAGCGCCACCGGGTCCGCCTGTTCCTGTGGCGCGACCCGTTCGACCGCTTCGTCTCCTGCCTGGTGTTCGTGCCGCGCGACGTCTTCTCCACCGAGCTGCGGCTGAAGTTCCAGCACATCCTGCTGCAGGCGCTGCACGGCACGCACGTGGACTTCGACGTGCAGCTGTCCGAGGCCAAGCTGGCGCGCATCCATTTCACCGTGCGCGTGGCGCCGCGCGCCATGCCGGAGATCGACCCGAAGGACATCGAGCGCAAGCTGGCGGCGGCGGCGCGGCGCTGGGAGGACGACCTGCGCGGGGCGCTGGTCGAGGCCGAGGGCGAGGCAGCCGGCCTGGCCCTGGAGCGCCGCTTCGCCCGGGCCTTCCCCGGCTCGTACAAGGAGCGCGTGCCGGCGCCCGCAGCGGTGCACGACATCCGCAAGATGACGGGCCTGCGGCCCGAGGCGCCGCTGGCCCTGGCGCTGTACTGGCCGTCTGGCGCGGGCGCGGGCCGCCTGGGCCTGAAGGTCTACCACCTCGGCACGCCGGTGGTGCTGTCGGACAGCCTCCCCATGCTGGAACACATGGGCGTGCGGGTGCTGGCCGAGTACAGCCACCGCATCGACGGCGGCGACGGCACGCCGCCGGTCTTCCTGCACGACTTCGAGTTCGAGGCCGATGCGGCGCCCGAGATCGATCCGCAGCAGATGGCGCGGCTGTTCGAGGACGCCTTCGCGCGCGTCTTCCGCGGCGAGGTCGAGAACGACGACTTCAACCGCCTGGTGCTGCTGGCCGGCCTGGCCGCCGACGAGATCGTGGTGCTGCGCGCCTGCGCCAGGTACCTCAAGCAGACCGGCTTCGCGCAGTCGCAGGCCACCATCGCGGCCACGCTGGCGGCGCATCCGCGCATTGCGCGCATGCTGGTGCTGCTGTTTCGCCTGCGCTTCCAGCCGGACCACGCCGATCCCGCGGGCGAGCAGGCGCAGCTCAATGCGCTGGAGCAGGCGCTCGACAAGGTGAGCAACCTGTCGGAAGACCGGGTCCTGCGCCGGCTGCAGGCGCTGGTGCAGGCGATGCTGCGGACCAACTTCTGGCGCACCGGCACTGGCCACAGCGGCGCGCCCGGGCCGCGCCGCGGCTTCCTCAGCTTCAAGCTGGACTCGGCCCGCGTGCCCGGCCTGCCCAAGCCGGTGCCGCTGTACGAGATCTTCGTCTACTCGCCGCGCTTCGAGGGCATCCACCTGCGCGGCGGCAAGGTGGCGCGCGGCGGCCTGCGCTGGTCGGACCGGGCGGATGACTTCCGCACCGAGGTGCTGGGGCTGGTCAAGGCGCAGATGGTGAAGAACACCGTCATCGTGCCGGTGGGGTCGAAGGGCGGCTTCGTGTTGAAGAAGCCGCCGCCTGCTAGCGACCGCGAGGCCTTCATGAAGGAGGGCATCGCCTGCTACCAGGACTACCTGCGCGGCCTGCTGGACCTCACCGACAACCTGGTGGGCGGCCAGGTGGTGCCGCCGCCGCAGGTGCTGCGGCACGACGGCGACGACCCCTACCTGGTGGTGGCCGCCGACAAGGGCACGGCGAGCTTCTCCGACTTCGCCAACGCGGTGAGCGCGGAGTACGGCCACTGGCTGGGCGACGCCTTCGCCTCCGGCGGCAGCAGGGGCTACGACCACAAGGCCATGGGCATCACGGCGCGCGGCGCCTGGGAGAGCGTCAAGCGTCACTTCCGCGAGATGGGCATCGACACCCAGTCCACCGACTTCACGGTGGTGGGCATCGGCGACATGTCGGGCGACGTGTTCGGCAACGGCATGCTGCTGTCGCGGCACATCCGGCTGGTGGCCGCCTTCGACCACCGCCACATCTTCATCGATCCCGAGCCCGACGCGGCGGCTTCGTTCGCCGAGCGCGAACGCCTGTTCCGGCTGCCGCGTTCCTCGTGGGCCGACTACGACGCGCAGCTGATCTCCGCCGGCGGCGGCGTGTGGGCGCGTTCGGAGAAATCGGTGCCGCTGTCGCCACAGGCACGCGCGGTGCTGGGCATCGAGGCCGAGCAACTGGCGCCGGCCGAACTGGTCTCGGCCATCCTGCGGGCGCCGGTGGACCTGCTGTACAACGGCGGCATCGGCACCTACGTCAAGGCGCGTGCCGAATCGCATGCCGAGGTGGGCGACCGCGCCAACGATGCCGTGCGCGTCGACGGCGCGGAGCTGCGCTGCAAGGTGGTTGGCGAAGGCGGCAACCTGGGCTTCACCCAGCGCGGTCGCATCGAGGCGGCGTTGGCGGGCGTGAGGATCAACACCGACGCGATCGACAACTCCGCCGGCGTCGACACCTCGGACCACGAGGTCAACATCAAGATCCTGCTCGGCCTGGCAGTCGCCGACGGCGCACTCACCGAGGCGCAGCGCAACACCCTGCTGCCGACCATGACCGAGGACGTCTCCGCCCTGGTACTGCGCGACAACTATTTCCAGACCCAGGCCTTGTCGATCGGCGGGCGCGTGGCGACGCGGCAGCTGGACGAGCAGGAACGCTTCATGCGCTACCTGGAAAAACAGGGCGATCTGGACCGCGCCATCGAATTCCTGCCGACCGACGAACAGATCGCCGAGCGCAAGGCGCGCGGGCTGGGCCTGACCAGCCCGGAGCAGGCGGTGCTGCTCGCCTACAGCAAGATGTGGCTCAACGACGCGCTGATCGCGTCCGACCTCCCGGAGGACCCGTGGGTGGCGAAGGCGCTGGAGCGCTACTTCCCCGGCGTGCTGAGGGAGCAGTTCGCCGCCACCATTCCGCGCCATCCGCTCAGGCGCGAGATCATCGCCACGCACGTGTTGAACAGCATGATCAACCGGGTCGGGCCGACCTTCGTGCACCGCCTGGGCGAGATCACCGGCACCACGCCGCCGCAGATCGTGCGGGCCTACCTGGCCGCGCGCGAGGTGTTCGCGCTGGTGCCCGCCTGGGAGCGGATCGAGGCGCTGGACAACCAGGTGCCCGATGCGGTGCAGGCCGAGATGGTGCTGGCGCTGCGCGCGCTGGTGACGCGGGCGACCACCTGGTTCCTGCGCTCGCGCCGCCTGCACGATCCGACCGAGCAGTTGGTGGCGTGCTTCGGCCCGGCCGTCGAGGCCCTGCGCGCGCGGCTGGACGGCCGCCCCGTCGGCGAGCGGGCCAGGGCCTGGATGGAAGCAGGTGTGCCGCAGGCGCTGGCGAAGGCGGTGGACGCGGCCGAATCGCTGTTTCCGGCGCTGGACATCGCCGAGATCGCCGAAGCCGGCCAGCTGCCGCTCGCGCTCGCCGGCGAAGTGCATGCGGGCGTGGACGAGCGCCTGGGGCTGGACCGCCTGCGCCAGCAGATCGAGCTGCTGCCAGGCGGGAGTTTCTGGGACAACCTGGCCCGGCTGGCCTTGGGCGACGACCTCAACGACCTGCAGCGCTCCATCGCCCGGCAGGCGCTGGCAAGGCATGGGGGCGATGCGCGGACGGTGCTGGATGCCTGGGAGCAGGAGAACCGCCAGCTTCTGGAGCGGGTCCAGCGCCTGCTGGCGGAGTTGCGCGAGGCGCCGACGGTGGATCTGGCGATGCTGTCGGTGGCCCTGCGCGAGCTGCGCAACCTGGCCTGAACCTCATGGCGGTCCGCGGGGTATTCGCGGGCGCACCAGGGCGTCTCCGCCTCCCGATCCCGCCACCGGGGCCGCCCGGGGGTAGCGCCGGCGTCGCAGCGGCGCCGCGCGACCCGGTCGCGCCGGCCCTCAAGCCGGTGTGGGC
>JAEZKX010000182.1 GCA_023436025.1 Pseudomonadota bacterium
GCCTGGACCGGCCCCGGGGCGGGGCCCCGGACCCGGCCCAGGTTGCGCAGAGGCGCCGATGGCGCCCAGTCCCATTGCCGCGATGACGATGCCGCTGAGTAGGGTTCTCGCTCGCATGTTGTCTTGCTCCTTTGCGTTGGCGATACGGACCATCATGGCCGCCGCACCACGCCGGCGTGCGGCGCGCGCGTTCGCAATTGCAAGACTGTGTTCCGGTCCACGAACCGGACCTACACGGACCTGCGTCGGAGCAGAGTCATCTGCGTGTCGTGGCCCTGCGGTGCGCATTGCGGAGCCCGTCCACACTGCCGCTGTGCCGTGCCCCGGCAGCGGCAGAGGGCATCTCTCGTGGAGAGCTCATGCGGCGGCATCGGCGGACGCTGCCGCACGTCCGTTGCCTTCGGCTGGGCCCGAGGCGCGCTTCGAAATCGTTCCCTGTGCCACGGCCACCAGCGTGCGGCCCGCCGGAGCGTCGACATAGATGTCGCATCGGCACACGGCCTGCTGCCTGCCATGGCCCGCCACCTGGGCCAGCGCAAGCAGCGTGCCGGGGCCGCGCGCCGGCCGCAGGTAGTTGATCTTGAATTCCGCCGTCACGCAGTCGCCCAGCACCGAGCCGCCGGCGAAGGTCAGCGCGTTGTCGGCGAGATAGGACAGGGCACCGCCATGGACGAAGCCGTGCTGCTGCAGCACGCGTGGCACGATGGGCAGGCGCAGCTCGGCGCTTCCAGGTGCCAGGGCGTCCAGCCGGGCTTCGAGGAGCGCGCTGAAGGGTTGGCTGTCCAGGATGCTGCGGCCGAAGGACAAGAGATCAGCTTGCATGTGCGCTCCTCCCACGCCACCAGAAAGGTGAGCCTAGAGTATCACTCCAGGCGGGTCTGCGCAAGGTGGCCTCGGGCACGGCCAGCGCGTCGTGGCGTACCGCGGGAGGGGTGCAGGCGCTTGGCGTGGCGGCGGGTGAGGCCCACGCTCCGCAGCGGCACCGCGTACGCCGGTGGTCCTGGACGAAATCTCTTGGCGGGATCGATCCGTGGCGTGAGAATGGCGGGTCCCTCTCCGGAGACCAGCGTCGAGCGCCGGCACGTTCCAGCCGTGTGCGTCGGTGCAGCCGCGCGGCACGCGGGGCTCGCGTCGAAGGGGAGCTTGCTTCGCGAAGCCGCAGGTTTTCGACGACCAGGAGCCGCCATGACTTCTTCCGCCCCCGCCGCCCCGACCGACTTCGATTTCATGGTTGGCGACTGGACCGTGAGCCACCGCCGCCTGAACGAGCGGCTCGTGGGGTGCACCGAATGGACCGAGTTCGGCGGCACATCCCGTACCCGCAAGATCCTGGGCGGCTTCGGCAACGTCGAAGACAACGTTCTTCACTTCCCCGAAGGTGCCGTCCATGCCGCCGCCGTCCGGTCTTTCGATCCCGCAACGGGAAGCTGGGCAATCTGGTGGCTGGACGGACGCCATCCGCACCGGCTGGATGTGCCGGTCGTCGGCAGGTTTGTCGAGGGCGTGGGTTCGTTCTACGCGGACGACGTGCTGGACGGAAGGAAGATCCGCATCCGGTTCCTCTGGCATCCCAACCCGGGCTCGCAACCACGCTGGGAGCAGGCCTTCTCCGTGGACGGTGGCCAGACCTGGGAGCTCAACTGGGTCATGCACTTCCAGCGCGTGGCGGCCTGAGCCCTGGCTGGGCATGGGCGGGCAGCCCGGCCCAAGGCCTTGCGGCGCGGCGCACCGGCGACCGGTGCGCGCGGTTGGCGTTACCTACCTTCGTCCGGCGAGACGGCAAGCCAGGCGGCGCGCTCCAGCGCGCTGCGCACCGCTGCCGACACCTTGGGGCTGGGCTGGCGCACCCAGTGGTTGGTCAGCGAGAGTGCCGGTGCGAAGACGAGGGCCAGCCACACCGGAAAGGGCATCTCGCGCATCTGTCCTTCCGCGGTCCGGGCGGCGACCCACTCGGCCAGCGCGCCGAAGGTCTGGGCGCGCTGCTTCGACCATTCGCCGTCGTCCGTCAGCGGGCCTTCACGGCGCAGGTCGTGCAGCAGCCGGGCCCGGCCCGGATAGGCCACGACCCACGCGACATAGGCGCGCAGCATGCCGCGCACCGCCGCCTCGGCACTCGCGCCCGGTTCCAGGCAGGGCAGCAGGGCGGCGTGGAAGTCGTGCAGGGTGTGCGCGTAGAGGGCGTCGGCCAGCTTCGCCTTGGTCGGGAAGTGGTGGTACAGGCTGCCGTTGCTGACGCCCGCGGCCTGCCGCACCATCTCCATCGACGAGGCCGCGTACCCGTGCTGCAGAAAGACTTCGGCCGCTGCGTTCAGGATCCGTGCATGGGTGGGGAGTGCGTCCATGCGAAACGACTTTACCCGAGCGCTGGCGGTGCTCGCCGGCCGCCAACGGATGCACGGTCATTGCGTCAATCGGTACGCACCGAAGAAGCCGACCACGCGGCGGATGGCCGCGCCGTCGGCCGTGAACTCCATCAAGTCGATGCCCTGGCGGAGGATGGCGCCGTCGGCGGCGACGGCTTGCCAGAGGAAGGCGGCACGGTCATGGTGGACATCGGCCGGGCTGGTGCGCACGACCTTGGAGCCGGGGCGGCGCGACTGAA
>JAEZKX010000219.1 GCA_023436025.1 Pseudomonadota bacterium
CCCTACCGGCGGGCCCCCAGGCCCACCAGCGCGTCGCCCCTACCGGACTACCGAACTACCGGACTACCGAACTACCGGGCGCAGCCGCTGGCGTCGCCATCCTGCAGGTGGCGGGCGCGCTCTTGCGTGCCTGGATGCGAGCTGAGCAAGGTTGCCCAGGCGGTGGCGCGGCCTTCGCGGGGCCGGCCGTCCGCGCCGCCGGGCGGTGCCGCCGCGGGCGCATCGGCAGCGCGCTCCGCCGCCAGCAACAGGTCGGCCATGGGCCGCGTCGGCAGGCCGGCCTGGCGCATCAGCGCCACGGCGAAGCAGTCGGCCTCGCTTTCGTGGCCGCGCCGGTAGGCCAGTCCCGTCAGCAGCGAGCCGCCCACCGACAGCAGCGAGGACACGTCCCCCAGCGCCAGCCCCAGGCCCACGTTCAGCACGCCCTGTTCCACCACCATGCGCGTGGTGTGGCGGTGCAGCACATGGCCGATCTCGTGGGCCAGCACGCCCACCAGCGCCTCGTCCGGCAGTTGCCGGCGCGCGGCCAGTTCCACCATCCCGTCGGTGAGCACGACGGTGCCGCCCGGCAGGGCGAAGGCGTTGGCGCCCAGGCCGCGCCGGAATTCCAGCCGCAGGGGCGGGGCATAGGCCGGATAGCGCCGCAGCTGCGGCCCCACCTGGGTTGCCAGGGCGTCGAAGCGCGCGCGTAGTTCCTGCTGGCGCGCTGGAGGCAGCCGGCTGGGTTTGAGCAGGCGCGCATCGAGGTCGCGCAGGCCCTGGTCCGACAGCGCCAGCTCCCACGCCAGCGGCACCTGGCGCGTGATCTGCGTGGCCGCCCAGGGCGTACCCCAGCGGTAGAAGGCGCCGAGTGCCGCCACCACCAGCAGCAGCACCGCCAGGAAGGTCGGCCACCGAGTCTGCATGCGCTGCGCCAGCGGCGGGCGGTGGCCGGCGGCGGAGAGGGCGGCGCGCCAGCCGGCGACATCGTCCACCTCCAGGCTGCCGTGGGCGCCGAGGTCCACCACCAGCCGCCGCGGCGCCCGCGTGGCGCTCCAGGCCTGCGGCCATTCCACCTGGTCGTGCGCCAGCAGCAGCGGCGGCGTGCCGTCCATCGGGCTCAGTTCCAGGCCCGGTCCGCGCGCGCCGGGGTGCAGGTGCAGCCGCACCGGCTGGGCGCGGCTGCTGCGCCCGTCGAACCAGAGGCCCTGCAGCATCAGCCGACCAGGTCCAGGCCGACGGCGTCGGCGATGGCGTCGCCCAGGCCCTGTTCCTCGCGCGCCAGCTGGCCGGCCAGCTGGTCGAGGCCGCCCTTGACGTGCAGGGTGACCGATTCGGACCTCATGCGGTACTCGCTGACCAGGGCGAACGGCCGGAAGAAGCCGAGCGTCAGCAGCGTGAGCACGATGTTGCGCACCCGCAGCAGCACGTAGGAGCCGGCGCGCAGGTCGCACCTGAAGCGCGCCACGTGGCTGACGCCGATGCTGTTCCACACCAGCTGGAACATGCGCGCCTCGCGGTAGGCCCGTGCCGGCGCGGAGGCCAGCAGCATGAGGAACAGGCCGCCCAATAAGGCCAGCACCATGAATAGCGCGGCGGCCAGGCCGGAGCCGCGGTTGGCCGCCAGCAGGGCGATGGATCCGCCCACCGCCAGGGCCACCAGCAGCGCCACCACCAGCACGGAGAGGATGAACACGCCGAGCGTGGCCAGCCAGATGCGCACGAAGTCGCCGAACACCGGCTTCCAGCGGCCCGCCTGCCCGCCGATGCGCCCGCGCGCCACCAGCAGGGCCTTGTAGTTGAACTCCAGGCGGATGATGCACAGCACGCTGAGCAGCAGCGCGAGGCCGACGATCGCGAGAATGGAGGCGACGGGCGTGGCGGCGCGCCGCGCGGGCGAGGGCCCGCCTTCGGGCAGCAGCGCGCCGATGGCAAGGAAGGCCGCGAACCACACCAAGGCGATGGCGAACACCGGCCAGCCGGCGCGGTAGACCTCGCCCCAGCTCGCCGCGAACTGCAGCCGCACGCCGCGCCAGCGGGTGGCGTTCAGGCGGAAGCGCATGGCGCTGCCCCAGAACCAGGGCGCCAGGGCGGCGCCGCCCAGCATCATCACGCCGACCACGGCGTCCTGCCCGGTGTCGGAGGCGAGCTTGAAGGCGCCGTAGAGGGCCACCAGCAGCAGGAAGCCGAACACCATCTTGCGCTGGGTGGCGGTGAACTCCAGCGGGCTGCCGGCGACCAGGGTGTGGCCGTAGAAGTACTGCGCGGTGCGGCGCCGCGCCAAGGGAGTGTAGAACCCGAGCGTCACCACCGTCAGCAGCACATTGACGATCCAGACGCGGAAGTACTCGCCGCCCCGGCCGGAGAACTCCAGCGGGTAGGCCGCGATCTCGCCCCCGGCGCGCACTGGCGCCGCTCCATGATCCATGCCCATCTCGTCCCCCGTCTCTTGCGGGGGCCAGTGTAGACGGCTAGCGCGCCAGGCCCAGCGCCTCGATGCGCTGCACGTGCGCCAGCAGCGAGCGCTTGGCCACCGGCCACATGCGCGGCGGCACGTCGGCATAGGCCAGTTCCACCCAGTCCTCCAGCGTGCCGGTGGGCCGCTGGCGCATGGCCGCGACGATGCGCGCCTCGCGCTGCAGGCGGTGGGCCTTCAGCAGGTCGATGGCCCGGCGGGCGAAGCCCAGCACGTGGCCGTGGGCCGGCAGGATGAACTCGATGCCGTGGCGGTCGCAGGCGGCCGCCAGTGCGTCGAGCGAAGCCAGATAGGCCGTCATGTCGCCGTCGGGCGGATCGACCACCGTGGTGCTGCCGTTGAGGATGTGGTCGCCCGAGAACAGCAGGCCGTCTTCCAGCAGCACCAGGCACAGGTGGTTGGCCGCATGCCCTGGCGTGTGGATCACCTGCAGGCTGTGCGACACGCCGCCGGCGGCGACCGCCAGCACCTCGCCATCGGCCAGCGCCCGGTCGGGCGTGAATTCGCTGGCCGGCCGCGCCGTCGGCGCGGAGGGCAGGCCCAGGATGGGCGGGCGCGTCCTGGCGCACAGCTCCTGCAGCGGCCGCGCGCCAGGCGCATGGTCGGTGTGCGAATGGGTGCACACGATCATGCGCACGTCGCCGCCGGTGGCGCGCCAGATGCGCTCGATGTGCGCCGGCTCGTCCGGGCCCGGGTCGACCACGATGTAGCCGGTGGCGGGGTCGCCCACGATGTAGCCGTTGGTGCCGGGGCCCGTCATCACGCCCGGGTTGGGCGCGGTCAGCCGCACCACGTTCTTCAGCAGCGGCACCGGCTGGTCGGTGCGCCAGTCGAGGTGGTGCACGACCTGGCCGTCCGGGCAGGTGAGGGCCAGCTCGCCGTAGGGTGCCTCGTGTTCCATGAAGCGTGCCTCGGCGCCCTTGGCCAGGCCGGCGCGCGGGCAGCTGGTCCACAGCGGGCGTTCGCCGGCGCAGGCCTGCAGGATGGCCTCGACCGAAGCGAACTTCTCCATCCGCTCCAGCGTGCGGATGGTCGGGAAGATCATGAAGAACTGGCCCGCCTGGTGGCGTGCCAGCGCATCGGCCGGGCGCACCCACACCGGCTCGAACTGCTCCGCCTCGTCGGCCACCGGCGCCTGGCCTTCGGGCATGCGGGCGACCAGGAAGGGCACGTCGAAGCGGCGCGGCAGGTCGCGGTCGGTGATCCAGTGGGCGAGCAGGAAGACCTGGTCGGCCGCCAGCACCAGCCCGCGCTCGCGCAGCTGCGGCAGCAGGGGGGCCTTGCGGTCCAGCGCGGCGACATCGTGGGCGTCGGCCGGGCGGCCGTCGGCATGGCGGGCCAGCAGCACGCCCAGTTCCTCGAAGCTCTCGCGGATGGCGGCGACCGCCTGCGCCAGGCGCTCGTCCTGCTGGGTGGGCCGGCGCGCCACCAGCGGCGCTTCGACCTGCCTATCGGCCGGGTCGATGGCGCCGCCGGGGAACACGTAGGCGCCGGGGGCGAAGCTGGCCGCGGGCGAGCGCCGCGTCATCAGCACCTCCACGCCCTCGGGTCCGTCGCGCAGCAGCAGCACGGTGGCGGCGGGCCGCGGCGCGGCCGGTTCGCGCTGGGGATGCAGGAGCTGGCTGGCGCGTGGCATGCGTCGATTACATCATGCGCGGCCCGAGGCGGTCCGCCGGCATAAGCACATGTCCACATGCATCGTTGCACCTTGCCACAATGGCAGGCATCCCACCCAAGGAGCCAGCTCTTGACCCCCCAGCCCTTCTTCCGCCGTGCCGCCGCCACGCTGCTGGCCGCCTGCTGCCTCGCGCCCGCCGCCGGGGCCCCGGCGGCCCCCCCCAGGGCGCCGCCACCCGACCACATCA
>JAEZKX010000270.1 GCA_023436025.1 Pseudomonadota bacterium
CGCTCCAGCAGCGCGGTGCGCGTCGCGCCCTCGGGCTGGGTGCGGGCCACCGCCCCATAGTGCTCCGCCAGCCGCATCTGGACGTCGGCCACCGGGGCCGCGCGGGCGCCGGCCTGCGCGGCGATACGGCAGGCGGTGATCAGGGCCACTTCGGCATCGCGCGGTCGCGCCGCGCGCGCCATCTCGTCGGCGACGGTGAGGAAGGGGCCGGCTTCGGAGGCCGGCTGCGTCGTCACCGCCGGCAGCGAAAACTCGCCGTCGGCGTCGCCGGCTTTCTCGACCAGCGGCTCGAAGTCGCAGCTGGCGGGCGCCACGGCGGCCACCGGCTGCACCGGGACGGCCGGCGCGGCCTGCGGCTGCGGCACGACCGACATCGGGCTGGCGGGCGGCGCGCGCGGCCCCGACCACGCGACATAGGCGGCCACCGCCACCGCCACGGCCACACCCAGACCCGCGAGGGTCCACCACTGCCGATGCGCCCCAGACTGCATGGACCCACCATAGCGAAGTCACGCCGGTAGCACGGCTTTGGATCACACCTTGCACAAATAGTCACATCCGGCAACATGCGGCTGAGCCACGTTTTTCGCGCACCATGCGGATGAGCCACGGCGGCGGTGCGGCCGGCCTTTATGCTGTGGCCGAAGGAGACGCCCATGGACCGCTACCCCCCGCCCGAGCTCAAGGACCTGCCCGAGGACATGCGCCAGCGCATCCTGGAGGTGCAGGAAAAGAGCGGCTTCGTGCCCAATGTCTTCCTGGCGCTGGCGCGGCGGCCGGCGGAATGGCGCGCCTTCTTCGCCTACCACGACGCGCTGATGCTGAAGGAGGGTGGATCGCTGACCAAGGGCGAGCGCGAGATGATCGTCACGGCCACCAGCGCGGCCAACCACTGCCTGTACTGCGTGGTGGCCCACGGCGCCATCCTGCGCATCTACGAGAAGAAGCCGCTGGTGGCCGACCAGGTGGCGGTGAACTACCGCAAGGCCGACATCCCGCCGCGCCAGCGCGCCATGCTCGACTTCGCGATGAAGGTCTGCCTGCGCTCGCACGAGGTCGACGACGCGGATTTCGAGGCCCTGCGCCCGCACGGCTTCTCGAACGAGGACATCTGGGACATCGCCGCCATCACCGCCTTCTTCGGCCTGTCCAACCGGATGGCCAACGTGACGGGCATGGCGCCGAATCCGGAGTTCTACCTGATGGGGCGGCTGCCGCGGGAAAAGAAGCCGGCGGCGTGAGCCTCAGAGCGAGAAGCCGTCGTCGGCGGCGATGACGGCGCCGTTGATGAAATGGCTCTGGTCGGAGGCCAGCATGGCGATCAGCGCGTCGAGGTCCTCGGGCCTGCCCACCCGCTTGCGCGGCAGCATCTGCACCAGCTTCTGGCCGGCCTCGGTGTCCCAGTGCAGGTGGTTGATCTCGGTGTCGATGTAGCCCGGGCAGATCGCGTTGACGTTGATGCCGAAGCGGCCCCATTCCAGGGCGAAGGCCTTGGTCATCTGCACCACGGCGGCCTTGGAGATGGCGTAGGCGCCGATCTGCGGCATCACCCGCAGGCCGGCGGCCGAGGCCACGTTGATGATGCGCCCGCCGGTGAAGGTGCCCGGCGCCGCGCCGCGGGCGCGCGCCAACAAGCGCTTGCCGACCTCCTGCGCCACGAAGAACGCGCCGCGCACATTGGTGTCGAAGACGTAGTCGAAGTCTTCCTCGGTCACGTCCTGGATGCGCTGGGTGGTGCTGACACCCGCGTTGTTGACCAGGATGTCGATGGAGCCGACTTCGGTCTCGGCATGGGCCACGGCGGCGCGGATGCTGGCGGTGTCGGTGACGTCCAGGCCCAGCACGTGGGCGTCGCCGCCCTCGCCCTCGATCTGGGCGCGCAGGTCCTTGAGCTTCTCGATGCGGCGCGAGGCCAGCACCACGGCCGCCCCGGCGCGCGCCAGGGTGCGCGCGAACTGCGCGCCCAGGCCGCTGGCGGCGCCGGTGACGAAGGCGACGCGGCCCGACAGGTCGATGGTGTAGGCCAAAGGGTTCCTCTCGCGAAAAATGAGGCGGGCGGGTAGCGCGACTTAGAATGGCAGACCCGCGACGGGATGCCCACCCATTATCGACGAGACCCATGACGCAAGAAGAGATCCTGGCCCAGTTCGGACCGCGCGAAGCGATGGAATACGACGTGGTGGTGGTCGGCGGCGGCCCCGCCGGCCTCGCCACCGCCATCCGGCTGAAGCAGCTGGCGCAGGAGCGCGGCACCGATGTGTCGGTGGTGGTGCTGGAAAAGGGCTCCGAGCCCGGCGCCCACATCCTGTCCGGCGCGATCATGGACCCGATCGCGCTCAACGAGCTGATCCCCGACTGGAAGGAGAAGGGCGCGCCCCTGAACCAGCCGGTCACCGAGGACATCTTCCTCTTCACCAGCGAGAAGGGCGCCATGCGCGTGCCCGGCTTCGTGCTGCCGCCCAACTTCGGCAACCACGGCAACTACATCGTGAGCCTGGCCAACGTCACCCGCTGGCTGGCGCAGCAAGCGGAGGCGCTGGGCGTGGAGATCTTCCCCGGCTTCCCGGCCGCCGAGGTGCTGTACGACGAGAACGGCGCCGTCAAGGGCGTGGCCACCGGCAACATGGGCATCGGCAAGGACGGCGAGCCCACCGACAACTTCCAGCTGGGCATGGAGCTGCATGCCAAGTACACGGTGTTCGCCGAAGGCTCGCGCGGCCACCTGGGCCGCCGCCTGATCTCGAAGTTCAAGCTCGACGAAGGGCGCGATCCGCAAAGCTACAGCATCGGCATCAAGGAAGTGTGGGAGATCGACCCGTCGCGCCACACGCCCGGCCTGGCCCTGCACAGCGCCGGCTGGCCGCTCGACGAGATGACCTACGGCGGCTCCTTCCTGTACCACATGGAAGGCAACCAGATCGCCGTCGGCTTCGTCGTCGGCCTCGACTACGCCAATCCCTACCTGTCGCCGTTCGAGGAATTCCAGCGCTTCAAGACGCACCCCAACATCCGCTGGTACTTCGAGGGCGGCACCGCCAAGCGCCTGGGCTACGGCGCACGCGCGCTCACCGTGGGCGGCCTGCTGTCGCTGCCCAAGACCGTGTTCCCCGGCGGCGTGCTGGTGGGCTGCGACGCGGGCTACCTCAACGCCTCGCGCATCAAGGGCAGCCACGCCGCCATCAAGACCGGCATGCTGGCGGCCGAGGCCGCCTACGAGGCGCTGCAGGCCGGCCGCCAGCGCGACGAACTGACCGCCTACCCCGAAGCCTTCGAGAAGAGCTGGCTGTTCACCGAGCTGAACAAGGCCCGCAACTTCAAGCAGTGGTTCAAGAAGGGCCGCACCATCGCCACGGTGATGACCGGCATCGAGCAGTTCGTGCTGCGCGGCAGCATCCCCTGGACGCTGCACCGCGACAAGCCCGACCACGCCTGCCTGAAGCCGGCGTCCGAGTGCAAGCCCATCGTCTATCCCAAGCCGGACGGCAAGCTCACCTTCGACCGGCTGTCCTCGGTGTTCATCTCCAACACCAACCACGCCGAGGACCAGCCCGCGCACCTGACGCTGAAGGATCCTTCGGTGCCGGTGAACGTCAACCTGGCGAAGTTCGCGGGGCCCGAGAGCCGCTACTGCCCGGCGGCGGTGTACGAGTTCGTCGAGGAAGGCGGCGCGCCGCGCCTGCAGATCAACGCCCAGAACTGCGTGCACTGCAAGACCTGCGACATCAAGGATCCGACGCAGAACATCGTCTGGGTCACGCCCGAGGGCGGCGGCGGCCCCAACTACACCAACATGTAGTCCCGGCGGGCGCGGGGCGGACGCACCGTCCCTGCCGCCCGGCGCGCGCCTTCGCGCCACCTCGGTAGAACTCCCGTGGTGCGGCGCAGCGAAGCGCGCCATCATGGCGTCTCCATTGCCAACGCAGACCCAAGGAGACACCGTGAAACCCTCCCGCCTCATCGCAGCCCTGGCCGCCGGCCTGCTGGCGGCCGCACCGGCCCTCGCGCAGACGACGATGAAGATCAGCATCTCCACGGCGCAGAACTCGCACCAGGGTGTGGCCATCGACACCTTCGCCCGCGAGGTGGAGAAGCGCACCGGCGGCCGCTACAAGGTGCAGACCTTCTACAACGGCTCGCTCGGCGGCGAGCGCGAGTCCATCGAGGCGGTGCAGCTCGGCACCCAGGAGCTGGCCTTCTCCTCCACCGGCCCGGTGCCCAACTTCGTGCCCGAGACCAAGATCCTCGACGTGCCCTTCCTGTTCCGCGACAAGGCCCATGCGCGCGCGGTGCTCGACGGCCCGATCGGCCAGGAGCTGCTGACCAAGTTCGACAGCAAGGGCTTCAAGGCCCTGGCCTGGGCCGAGAACGGCTTTCGCCACATGACCAACAGCAAGCGCTCGGTCCAGAAGCCGGAAGACCTCAAGGGCCTGAAGATGCGCACCATGGAGAACCCGGTGCACATCGCCGCCTACAAGGGCTTCGGCATCATCACCACGCCCATGGCCTTCCCCGAGGTCTTCACCGCGCTGCAGCAGGGCACGGTCGACGGCCAGGAGAACCCGCTGTCGGTGATCATCTCCGCCAAGTTCGACCAGGTGCAGAAGCACCTGACCCTCACCGGGCACGTCTACTCGCCCTGCATCTTCGTGATGAACAAGGGCGCCTTCGACAAGCTGTCGGCCGCCGACAAGCAGGCCTTCCTCGATGCCGCCAAGGAAGCCACCAAGGCCAACCGCGCCCGCGTGGACGAGGACGACGCCAAGGGCGTGGCCGACCTGCGCGCCAAGGGCATGACGGTGGTGGAGAACCTCGACAAGGCCGCCTTCGTCAAGGCGCTGGCGCCGGTCAATGCCGAATTCGAGAAGCAGTTCGGCAAGGCCAACATCGACCGCATCCGCAACTTCAAGTGAGTCTTGCGCGCCGGGCCCGCGGGCCCGGCCGCGATTCGTCGCCCGGCGCCAGCCGGGCCTCCTGGATGCCGGCGCCCGCCGGCGCGAGCCGTCCCGTCCCGTGAAAGAAACCTTCCTCCGCATCGAACGCTTCACCAGCGGCGCGGCCATGGCCGGCGCCTGCGCCATGCTGGTGGTGGCCAGCACGCTCGGCATGTACCAGATCGTCACCCGCTTCGTGCTGGAGCAGCCGGCCGAATGGAGCGAGATCCTGATCCGCCTGTCGCTGATCTGGATGGTGTTCCTCGGCATTCCCGCGGCCTTCCGCACCGGCGCCATGGTCAGCGTGGACGTCCTCTACCGCTGGAGCCCGCCGCGCCTGCGCCGCACCCTCGACTGGGTGGTGGCCCTGGCCTCGCTGGCGCTGATCGGCATCATCCTCTGGTGGGGCTGGGACTACGCCGTGCGCGGCCGGGTGCAGAGCATGGCCGGCCTGGAGTCCATCTCGATGTTCTGGGGCTACCTGGCGCTGCCGGTGGGCGCCCTCTTCTGCATCCCCGGGATCATCGGCAACCTGCTCGATCCGCAACGCCTCGAACTGGAGACCGCGCAATGACCGCCGTCATGGTTGCCACGATGGTGCTGTGCTTCGCACTGTCGATCTCCGTCGCCGTCTCGATCGGCCTGGCCTCGGTGCTGGGCATCCAGGCGAGCAATGCCCACATGCTGATCTCCGCCAAGGAGATGTTCAACGCCATCAACAAGTTTCCACTGGCCGCCATCCCCTTCTTCATCCTGGCAGGCAACCTGATGGAGCGCGGCGGCATCTCGCGCCGGCTGGTGGAATTCGCCAAGAGCATCGTCGGCGGCGTGCAGGGCGGCCTGCCCATGACCTGCGTGCTCACCTGCATGATCTTCGCGGCGGTCTCGGGCTCCTCGGTGGCCACCACCTTCGCCATCGGCGCCATCCTGATCCCTGCACTGATCAAGCACGGCTACCCCACGAGCTACGCCGCCGCGCTGCAGGCGACCAGCGCCGAACTGGGCGTGATCATCCCGCCGTCCATCCCGATGATCCTGTACGGCGTGAGCGCCGAGGTGTCCATCGGCGAGCTGTTCATCGCCGGCATCGGCCCCGGCATCTTCATCAGCGCCATGCTGATGCTGTTCGTCTGGATCTGGTGCAAGTGGAAGGGCTGGGGCAAGAACGACGGCGAGGGACGCCAGCCCGTGCTGCGTGCCACCTGGCAGGCCGGATGGGCGCTGCTGATGCCCGTGATCATCCTGGGCGGCATCTACGGCGGCATCTTCACGCCGACCGAAGCCTCGGCCGTGGCGGTGTTCTACGCCCTGCTGGTGGGCATGGTGATCTACCGCGAGATCGGCGTGAAGGACCTCTACGCGGTGCTGAAGAAGTCGGTGGTCTCCTCCGCCGTGATCATGTTCATCATCGCCAACGCCGGCCTGTTCGCCTTCCTCATCACGCGCGCCGGCGTGCCGGAGGCCATCGGCCGTTGGCTGCAGGAGGTGCTGCAAAGCCCGGCGATGTTCCTGCTGGGCGTGAACCTCGCCCTGTTCATCATCGGCATGTTCATCGAGACCAGCGCCGCCATCATCGTGCTGGCGCCCATCCTGGCGCCGGTGGCCATGCACTTCGGCATCGACCCGGTGCACTTCGGGCTGGTGATGGTGGTGAACCTGGCGCTGGGCATGATCACGCCGCCGTTCGGGGTGAACCTGTTCGCGGCCTGCACGGTGGCGCGCATCTCGCTGGACCGCATCATCCGGGACCTGGTGCCCTTCGTGCTGGTGATCGTGGCCTGCCTGCTGGTGATCACCTACGTGCCGCAGCTGTCGCTGGGCTTGCGCGACATGGTGTACGCGCGCTAGCGGGCCGGGGGCGGGCGCCGGGCCGCCGGGCGTGGCCGGCGCCCGCGCACCAGCTACAATCCCGCCGCCAGGAGAGAGTTCCCTCCGGGAACCGCCGAAGGCGTCGAACGCTCAGGCACCCAGGACTGGCAAGCGCCCCCGGCGGGGCGCCTCCATGCTGGAGAGAGGATGCCGCGGATGAGCAGCATTCCACCGAAGGAGCAAGCCTCGACACGAGGTGAATCTCTCAGGTAAAGCGGACAGCACGGGCCCGCCCATCGTGTGTACGATGGCCCACAGCCTGACGGAGTCCGCGTGACCTCCCACCAAGAAGAGCTACAGAAGACCCCCTTGCACGCGCTGCACCTGGAACTGGGTGCGCGCATGGTCCCGTTCGCGGGGTATTCCATGCCTGTGCAGTATCCCGCCGGCCTGATGGCCGAGCACCGCCACACGCGCAACGCCGCCGGCCTGTTCGACGTCTCGCACATGGGCCAGCTGCGCCTGGTGGGACCGCAGGCCGCCGCGGCCTTCGAGACGCTGATGCCGGTGGACGTGGTCGACCTGCCGGTGGGCAAGCAGCGCTACGGCCTGCTGCTCAGTGACGAAGGCACCATCCTCGACGACCTGATGTTCGTCAACCGCGGCGACGACCTGTTCGTCATCGTCAACGGCGCCTGCAAGGCCGCCGACGTCGCGCACATCGAGGCCCGCATCGGCGCGCGCTGCGAAGTCCAGCCCCTGCCGGACCGCGGCCTGCTCGCTCTGCAGGGTCCCCAGGCGGCCGCCGCGCTGGAGCGGGTGCTGCCCGGCGTCGGCCGACTGGTCTTCATGACCGGCGCGGCCTTCGACTGGCAGGGGGCGGGCGTGTACGTCACCCGCAGCGGCTACACCGGCGAGGACGGCTTCGAGATCTCGGTGCCGGGCGACCGCGCACAGGCCTTCGCGCGCGAACTGCTGCGCCAACCCGAGGTCCAGCCCATCGGCCTGGGCGCGCGCAACTCGCTGCGGCTGGAGGCGGGCCTGTGCCTCTACGGCAACGACATCGACACCACCACCACCCCGGTGGAAGCCGGCCTGAACTGGGCGATCCAGAAAGTGCGACGCACCGGCGGCGCGCGCGCCGGCGGCTTTCCCGGCGCCGACCGGGTGCTGGCCCAGCTGCAGGGCGAGGCGCCGCTGCCGCGCAGGCGCGTGGGCCTGGTGGCCCTGGAACGCATCCCCGTGCGCGAGCACACCGAACTGCAGGATCCCGAAGGCGGGCGCATCGGCGAAGTCACCAGCGGCCTGCTGGGCCCGACCATCGACCGGCCGATCGCCATGGGCTACATCACGCCCGCGCATGCCGCCATCGGCACGCGGGTCCATGCCATCGTCCGCGGCAAGCCCGTGCCGATGGAGGTGAGCCCCCTGCCCTTCGTCCCCCCCCGTTATCACCGCGGCTGAAGCCGCCTGGAAGGAGAAGAACCATGACCGTCAAGTACACCGCCGAACACGAATGGGTCCAGCTCGAGGACCACGAGGCCGCCGTCGTCGGCATCACCCTGCATGCGCAGGACGCCCTGGGCGACGTGGTGTTCGTCGACCTGCCCGAGGTCGGCAAGTCCTACGCCAAGGGCGAGGTGGCGGGCGTGGTCGAATCCGTGAAGGCGGCGGCCGACGTCTACATGCCCATCGCCGGCGAGGTGACCGAGGTCAACGAAGCGCTGCGCGCCGACCCGTCGCTGGCCAACAAGGATCCGCTGGGCGAAGGCTGGTTCTTCAAGATCCTGATCAAGGACATGGCCGAATTCGACGTGCTGATGGACGAGCCCGATTACGTGAAGTTCGTGCAGGCGAACGCCTAGCCAGGAATCCGCGAATGTTGATGCAATCCGCCCGCCCCCTGGGCGAACTCGAGACCCCCGCCGAGTTCATCCCCCGCCACATCGGCGTGTCGGAAGCCGACGAGCGCCACATGCTGTCGGTGATCGGGGAAGCCACGCGCCGCGCGCTGGTCGACTCCATCGTGCCGCGCGCCATCGCGCGCACCAGCGCGATGAAGCTGCCGCCGCCGGTGGGCGAGGCGGCCGCGCTGCAGGAACTGCGCGCCATCGCCGAGCGCAACCAGGTGTTCCGCAGCTTCCTCGGCCAGGGCTACTACGGCACCTACACGCCGGGCGTGATCCTGCGCAACATTCTCGAGAACCCCGCCTGGTACACGGCCTACACGCCCTACCAGGCCGAGATCAGCCAGGGCCGCATGGAGGCCCTGGTCAACTTCCAGACCATGGTGTGCGACCTGACGGCCATGCCCATCGCCAACGCCTCCATGCTCGACGAAGCCACGGCGGCGGCCGAGGCCATGACGCTGGTGCGGCGCCTGGTCAAGAGCCGCAGCGACGTCTTCGTGGTGGCCGGCGACTGCCATCCGCAGACCATCGAGGTGGTGCGCACGCGCGCCGAGCCGCTGGGCATCCGCATCGTGGTGGCCAACTCCGCGCAGGAGTGGGACGAGGCCCTGGCCGGCGAGCTGTTCGGCGCGCTGATCCAGTACCCCGCCAGCAGCGGCTGGGTGACCGACTGGGCCGCCGACGTGGAGAAGATCCACGCCAGGCAGGCCGGCGCGGTGTTCGCCGCCGACCTGCTGGCCCTCACCCTGCTGAAGCCGCCGGGCGAGATGGGCGCCGACGTCGTCGTGGGTTCCTCGCAGCGCTTCGGCATGCCCATGGGCGCGGGCGGCCCGCACGCCGCCTTCCTGGCCTGCCGCGACGAATACAAGCGCTCCATGCCCGGGCGCCTGGTGGGCGTGAGCGTCGACAGCCACGGCAACCCAGCCTATCGCCTCGCGCTACAGACGCGCGAGCAGCACATCCGGCGCGAGAAGGCCACCTCCAACATCTGCACGGCGCAGGTGCTGCCGGCCGTCGTCGCCAGCATGTACGCCGTCTACCACGGGCCGCAGGGGCTCACCCGCATCGCGCAGCGGGTGGCGGCGTACACCGCCATCCTGGCGCGCGGACTGCGGGCCCTGGGCTATACCGCCACGCACCACGACTCCGCCTTCGACACCCTGTCGCTGAAGACGGGGGAAGCCACCGCGGGGCTCATCGCCAAGGGCCATGCCCTGCGCGCCAACCTGCGCCAGGCCTGGGACGAATACATCTGCATCTCGCTGGACGAGACCACCACCCGCGACGACATCCGCCTGCTGTGGACGATCTTCGCCAAGCCCGGCCAGGCGCTGCCGGATTTCGCCGCCTGCGAGAAGGGCGTGGAGCCGCTGATCCCGCAGGAGCTGCGCCGCACCAGCGCCTTCCTCACGCACCCGGTGTTCAACACGCACCACAGCGAGACGGGCATGCTGCGCTACATCCGCAGCCTGTCCGACAAGGACCTGGCGCTGGACCGAAGCATGATTCCGCTGGGCAGCTGCACGATGAAGCTGAACGCCACCAGCGAGATGATTCCCATCACCTGGCCCGAGTTCGCCCACGTGCACCCGTTCGCGCCGCGCGACCAGCTGCAGGGCTACGCCGAGCTCGACGCGCAGCTGCGCGCCTGGCTGTGCGAGGCCACGGGCTACGCCGGCATCAGCCTGCAGCCCAATGCCGGCTCGCAGGGCGAGTACGCCGGCCTGCTGGCCATCCGCGCCTGGCATGCCAGCCGCGGCGACTCGCACCGCAACGTCTGCCTGATTCCCTCGTCGGCGCACGGCACCAACCCGGCCAGCGCGCAGATGGCCGGCATGCAGGTGGTGGTGACGGCCTGCGACGAGAACGGCAACGTCGACATGGACGACCTGCGGGCCAAGTGCGAGAAGCACAGCGCCAACCTGGCCTGCATCATGATCACCTATCCCAGCACGCACGGCGTGTTCGAGACCCAGGTGAAGGAACTGTGCGCGCTGGTGCACCAGCACGGCGGCCGGGTCTACGTGGACGGCGCCAACATGAACGCGCTGGTGGGCGTGGCCGCGCCCGGCGAGTTCGGCGGCGACGTCAGCCACCTCAACCTGCACAAGACCTTCTGCATCCCGCACGGCGGCGGCGGCCCGGGCGTGGGCCCGGTCTGCGTGGTGGAGGACCTGGTGCCCTTCCTGCCCGGCCATGCCACCGGCGGCCTGCCCGCGCACGGCGTGGGCGCGGTGTCCGCGGCGCCGCTGGGCAATGCGGCGGTGCTGCCGATCTCCTGGATGTACTGCCGCATGATGGGCGCCGAAGGCCTGCGCCAGGCGACCGAGGTCGCCATCCTCAGCGCCAACTACATCAGCGCGCGCCTGCGCGACCACTACCCCACGCTCTACGCCAGCGCCAACGGCCACGTGGCGCACGAGTGCATCCTGGACCTGCGGCCGCTGAAGGAGACCAGCGGCGTGATGGCCGAGGATGTCGCCAAGCGGCTGGCGGACTACGGCTTCCACGCGCCCACCCTCAGCTTCCCGGTGCCCAACACGCTGATGGTGGAGCCCACCGAGAGCGAGACGCTGGAGGAGATCGACCGCTTCGTCGACGCGATGATCGCCATCCGCGAGGAGATCCGCAAGATCGAGCGCGGCGAGTGGCCGCAGGACGACAACCCGCTGAAGAACGCGCCGCACACGGCGGCGGCGCTGATGAAGGCGGACTGGCCGCACCCCTATCCGCGCGAGGTCGGCGCGGCCGGCCTGGGCGCGCGCCACCACGTCAAGTACTGGCCGCCGGTGGGCCGCGTGGACAACGTCTACGGCGACCGCAACCTGTTCTGCAGCTGCGTGCCGATGTCGGCCTACGCGTAGCCTCCCGGGCCACCGCCATGCGCGCGAGGCCTTTGCGCCGCGCGCGCGGGGCTCTTGAAAGCCGTGGGGGCGATCCCTAATTCCGGATCGCCCAGACGCGCTCGAAAGGAGAACCAACCATGCGTGGCTCGTTCCGTTCCTCCGCGGACCTGTTCGCGGAACTCAACCGTATGCAGTCCCTGCTGGACCAGGTGTTCCCCGCACCCGGTGCCAGCATCCGTTCCGTGGCCGGCGCCGGCTTCCCCACCCTGAATGTCGGCACCACGCCGGGCTCGGTGGAAGTCATGGCGCTGGCGCCCGGCCTCGATCCCGACAAGCTCGAGATCTCGATCGACCGCGGCCTGCTGGTGATCGCCGGCGAACGCAAGTCGCAGCTGCCGCCGCAGGGCGAGCGCACGGCGGTGTACGCCAACGAGCGCTTCGCCGGCCGTTTCCGCCGGGTGGTGAGCCTGCCCGACGACGCCGACCCGGCGCGCGTTGACGCCAAATACCGCGACGGCGTGCTGCGCATCAGCGTCGCCAAGCGCGAATCGTCCCTGCCCCGCCGCATCGAAGTCCAGTGAAGGAGACCGCCATGAGCCATGCCATCCAGTCCGCCGACGACAGCCGCCTGGCCGGCGCGCAGCCGCAGCAGCCCTTCGTGGTGCCGCCGGTCGACGTGTTCGAGGATGACGACCGCATCACCGTGCTGGCCGACCTGCCGGGCGTGACGCGCGAGCAGCTGCAGGTGCGCGTCGACGGCGACGCCCTGCTGCTGGAAGCCACCGCCGCCGCCATCGGCCCCGAGAACATGGAGCTGGTGCACGGCGAGGCCCGCTGCCCCACCTACCGCCGCCAGTTCACCTTGAGCCGCGAGCTCGACACCGGCCGCATCGAGGCCAGGCTGACCGACGGCGTGCTGCGCCTGACCATCCCGAAGGCCGAGGAGGCGAAGCCGCGGCGCATCGAGGTGCAGGTCGGCTGAACGCAACACCCGGCGCCGCCGATGGCCCCGGCGGCCGGCGCCGGAGGCACAATCTTCCGGTGGCACTCCAGGCATTTGTCGTCGACGACCAGGCATCCATCCGCGAAAGCCTGAGCGATGCGCTCTCGGAGCTGGGCGGCATCACCACCGCCGGCTCGGCGGGCGACGAGAAGACGGCCATCGCCTGGCTGCGCGACCCGGCCAACCGCTGGGACATCGCGGTGGTCGACCTGGTGCTGGAACCCGGCGCCGGCAGCGGCTTCGGCGTGCTCAAGGCACTGCAGGGCCGCAGATCGACCCAGAAGATGGTGGTGCTGACCGGCACGGCCAGCCCCGAGGTGCGGCGCCGCTGCGAGGCCATGGGCGCCGACGGCGTGTTCGACAAGGCGATGGAAACCGAAGCACTGCTGGACTACTGCGTGGCGCTGGCGCGCGCCGCGGGCGGGCACTGAGGCACTGAGGCACTGAGGCACTGAGGCACTGAGGCGCCGGGCCGGCAACGTGCGTCGGCGTCGGCAAACGTCGGCATCGGCATCGGCATCGCCACCGTCACCGCCACAGCGGCCTGACGAAGCACGGTGCATGCGCATCGCGGCCCGCAGGCCGGCGCCCGGCAAGCCCCGCCGCGGATCAGCCGCGAATCAGCCGCGCGAGGCCGCCAGCTGCCGCAGTGCCTGCTCGAACACCTCCGGCGGCTGCCCGCCCTGGATCAGGTGCTTCATGTTCACGATGACCGACGGCACGGCACTGATGCCCAGCTGCTGGAATTCGCGTTCCTTGTCGCGCACTTCATTCGCGTAGCGGCCGCTCTCCAGCACCAGCTGCGCCTGCGCGCGATCGAGACCCGCGGCCTGCGCCGCGTCGAGCAGCACCGCCGGGTCCGCCGGGCTGCGGCCCTGGCCGTGGTAGGCCTCCAGCAGCGCCATCTTCAGGTCGCGCTGCTGCCGCTCGCCCTGCTCGCCGGCCCAGTGCAGCAGCCGGTGCGCATCGAAGGTGTTCCAGACGCGCCCGCGCCCTTCGGGCCGGAAGGTGAAGCCCACCTCCGCGCCGCGCTGGCGGATGCCTTCGCGGGCCTGCGCCTGCTGTTCGGCGGTGGAGCCGTACTTCTGCGTGAGGTGCTCGGTCATGTCCTGCCCCTCGGGTCCCATCTGCGGATTGAGCTCGAAGGGCTGGAAGCGGATGCGCACCGGCACCTCGTCGCCGAGGCGCTCGAGCGCCCGTTCCAGCGAAGCCAGGCCCACCGCGCACCAGGGGCACGCGACATCGGAGACGAAGTCGATCTGCAGGGGTTCGGTCATGCGTCCATGCTAGCGGATGCCGCCCGGCCGCGCTTGTCCCCACGGCGGGTGGGTCCGCACGGCGACCGGCTCCCCGCCCCGGCCACCACCGTCTTCACTCAACTGCCCACCGACCCCGTCACCGGCAAGACGACGCCGGTGATGTAGCTCGCGCACACGGGTGAGGCCAGGAACACATAGGCCGGCGACAGCTCCTCCGGCTGGGCCGGCCGCTTGAAGTCGGTCTGCTTGCCGAACTCGACGATCTCCGAAGCGCTGCGGTCGGCCGGGTTGAGCGGCGTCCACACCGGACCCGGCGCCACCGCGTTGACGCGGATGCCCTTCTCGATCAGCGACGAGGCCAGCGAGAGCGTGAACGCATGGATGGCGCCCTTGGTCGCCGAGTAGTCCAGCAGTTCCTTGCTGCCCTTGAGCGCCACCACCGAACCGGTGTTGATGATGGACGAGCCCCTCTCCAGGTGCGGCTCGGCCGCCCGCGCCATGTAGAAGTAGCCGTAGATGTTGGTCTTGAAGGTTTCGTCGAGCCGCTCGTCCATGATGTCCTGCAGCGAGTGCGCATGCTCCTGGAAGGCCGCGTTGTTGACGAGGATCTGCAGGCCGCCGAGTTCCTGGACCGTCTTCTCCACCGCCTGCTTGCAGAAGGCCGGGTCCTTCACGTCGCCCTTGATCAGCAGGCAGCGGCGGCCTTCCTTCTCGACGCAGCGCTTCGTTTCCTCGGCGTCCTCGTCGGCGGTCAGGTAGACGATGGCGACGTCGGCGCCCTCGCGGGCATACAGCACGGCGACGGCGCGGCCGATGCCGGAGTCGCCGCCGGTCACCAGCGCCTTCATGCCATCGAGCTTGCCGCTGCCCTTGTAGTCGGGCGCCATGAAATGCGGCTTGAGCTCCATGTCGGCCTCGATGCCGGGCTTGGCCAGGGTCTGCGACGGCAGGCTGTCGGGGTAGGGGCGGGTGCCGGTCTGGATGCCCTTGGCTTCCTTCTCGCCCTGGCCGCCGCCTTGCTGCGGCTCCTTGCGGTCCTGTTCGCGCTGCAGCGCGCGCTGCTTCTCTGCGGTGGCGTCGGTGTCGCCACCGTGGATGACATGGTCCTTGGCGCTGGGTTTGTCGCTCATGGGGGCTCCTGTGCAAAGCCCCATGGTGCGGCTGGTGCGTGGCGCGGTGCCGCCGACAAGGACGGACGCGCGCGTCGGACGGCGCCTACGCCTTGCCGAGCGTGCCCTGCTGCCGCAGGTAGTGCTCGACTTCGTCGGGCTCGTTGCCGGCTTTCTGGACGGCCTCGCGCAGCTGCTCCAGGGTGACGCCGAACACGATGCACCAGAACTGCATGTCGGCCTGGCTCATCAGGTCGATGCGCTGCGGCCGCTCGGTGGGAAGGGTCGGATGGGTCATGCGGGCTCCTTCGTTGCTTTGCTTCGCATCGATGATGACGCGAAACAGGCGCCCGCGGGGTGCGCAGCGGCTAGCGTGCCCTGCGCTCTTGCCGCGCAAGCGCGTAGGCCTGCTGCTCGAAATGGTTCTCGCGGTAGGGATGGCGACCGCGCAGCCACTGCAGCAGGCTGGAGCCGAGATAGGCCGGCAGGAACAGCAGGCCCCAGCGCTCGTACTGCCGCACATGCACCTGTTCGTGGGAACGCAGGAAGCGCATGGCGCCGTCGTCGATCGCCAGCACCACATGGCCCAGCGTCACCGCGGAGAAGGCCAAGGGCTGCGGCAGGCGCCGCGCGGCCGCGCCCATGCGGCCGCCGAAGAACTCCAGCGTGCCCTGCTCGCGCCGCCACTGGCCGCCCAGCGCCAGGCCCAGCGTGCCCAGCAACAGGCCCAGCGCCGTGTAAGGCGAGGCCCAGAGGTAGCGGATGGCGATCAGCAAGAGGTGCACGGGTCCTTGTCCTCGTCACGGGCGCCTCCGGCCGATCCACCGCCCTGGCGGCGTGAGGCCACGGGAGAAACGCGGTCGAGCCGGATGGCGCCCTGGCGCGATTGTGGAAGATTTGCGCGATCCCTGCTGGCCACCGGCCGCGCCGTCTGTCAGGCGGCAGCGCCCTCTTGCTCCAGCCGCTGCACGCGCAAGGCGCACAGGGTGGCGGCCACCCCGAGCAGCGTCGCCACGCCGAACATGACGGCGAAGCCCCAGCGCGATGCGATCGCGCCCCCGGCGAGCACGCCCAGCACGCCGCCGCAGCCATAGCCCGTGACCGTGAACAGCGCCTGGCCGCGGCCGCGCAAGCGCCCCGGGAAGTACCTGCTGACCAGGGCGATGCAGGCCGTGTGGTGGGTGGCGAAAGTGAGCGCGTGCAGCAGTTGCGCGACGAACAGCGCCGCGAGCCAGGCGCCCATGGCAGCCGTCATGCCCATGCGGATGGCGGTGGCCACGGCGCACACCACCAGCCAGCGCGCCATGCCGAAGCGACCGAGCAGCCGCCCCTGCAGGTAGAACCAGGCGATCTCCACCGCCACCGACACCGCCCACAGCATGCCGATGGTCGCCTTGCTGTAGCCCAGGCTGTCGAGGTAGAGCGAATAGAAGGCATAGACGGCGAAGTGCGCCATGACATGGAAGAACAGCGAGGCGAAGAACCAGCGCACCACCGGCCGGCGCAGCACGGCGCCGACCGCACCCGCGGGCGCGCTGCCGGCCTGGTGGGGTTCCTCCCGCACGTCCGGCAGCCACAGCGTGCAGGCCAGCACGCCGGCGAGCGTCAGCGCCGTCCAGGCGGGAAAGCTGCCCATGCCGCCGCGCTCGAACCAGGCACCGGCGGCGAACACCGTCACCATGAAGCCGGCGGAGCCCCACAGCCGCACGCGGCCGTAACGGCCCCAGTCGCCCGCCACCAGGTGGGCCATCGCCGCCTCGGTGAGCGACATCATGGAACTGGTGTTGGTAAACAGCAGCAGCAGCACCAGCCCGATCCACCAGGCGTTGCCCGGCATCCAGAGCCCGGCCGAGGCCACCAGCGCCAGCGCCGCGCTGATGCGCAACAGCTTGACGCGCTCGCCCGTGTGGTCGCTCAACGCGCCCCAGGCGTAGGGCGCGAACACGCGCGTGACCGACTGCACCGAGGCCAGCAGGCTGATCGCCAGCAGCGGCAGCCCCTGCTCCTTCAGCCACAGCGGCAGGTAGGGGTTGAAGAAGCCGATGTGGGCGAAGTAGGTGCCGGAGAGCGCGGCGAACGGCACCAGCTGGCGGGGCCCCGCCGTCGCGGCCGGCACCGGCATCTCAGAGGAAGGACGAAGCGATCGGCGCCACCGGCGGCTGCACGTCGCCGCACTGCGCGCGGTGCCGCAGCGCCAGGTCGGCCACCACCAGCGCCAGCATGGCCTCGGCGATCGGCGTGGCGCGGATGCCGACGCAGGGGTCGTGCCGGCCCTTGGTGACCACCTGCGTGGCCTGGCCCTGCAGGTCGATGGTGTCGCGCGGCGTGATGATGGAACTGGTGGGCTTGATGGCGATGGACACGTCCAGATCCTGCCCGGTGCTGATGCCGCCCAGCACGCCGCCGGCATTGTTGCTGGCGAAGCCCTGCGGCGTGAGCGCATCGCCGTGCACCGAGCCGCGCTGCGCCACGCTGGCGAAGCCGGCGCCGATCTCCACGCCCTTGACCGCGTTGATGCCCATCATGGCGTAGGCGATCTCGGCATCGAGCTTGTCGAACAGCGGCTGGCCCAGGCCCGCGGGCATGCCCGCGGCCACCACGCGCAGGCGCGCGCCGCAGGAGTCGCCCGCCTTGCGCAGCGCGTCCATGTACTCCTCGAGGAAGCCGACGTCGGCCACCGGCGCGAAGAACGGGTTGTTCGGCACGTGGTCCCAGCTCTCGAACGGGATGGGCCGCTCGCCGATCTGCTGCATGCAGCCGCGAAAGGTGGTGCCGTAGGTCTGCTTCAGCCACTTCTTGGCCACGGCACCGGCGGCCACCATGGGCGCGGTCAGGCGCGCGGAGGAACGGCCGCCGCCGCGCGGGTCGCGCAGGCCGTACTTCTGGATGTAGGTGTAGTCGGCGTGGCCGGGACGGAACTTCTGCGCGATCTCGCCGTAGTCCTTGCTGCGCTGGTCGGTGTTGCGGATCAACAGGCAGATCGGCGTGCCCGTGGTCCGGCCCTCGTACACGCCCGAGAGGATCTCGACCTGGTCTTCTTCCTTGCGCTGCGTGACGTGCCGGCTGGTGCCGGGCTTGCGCCGGTCCAGGTCCGGCTGGATGTCGGCTCCGGACAGTGCCAGGCCGGGCGGGCAACCGTCGATGACGCAGCCGATCGCGGGCCCGTGCGATTCGCCGAAGTTCGTGACGGCGAAGAGTTTGCCGAAAGTGGAGCCGCTCATGCGCGGATTATCCCAGAGGCGGGACTGGCCACCGGGTGGGGACCTTCGCCGGCGCCGGCGCGGCGGACGGCACACGCGCCCTGCGGACACGCCCCCGGCTGGAAGCCTTGCCTACAGCTGCGCCGTCGGCTGCGAGTCCTCGGCGGCGGGCCAGTCGCGGATGTAGGCCTTGAGCATGCGGTTCTCGAAGTTCTGGCTGTCGACGACGGCCTTGGCGACGTCGTACAGGCTGATCACGCCCATCAGCATGCGCTTGTCCATCACCGGCATGTAGCGCGCATGGCGGTCCAGCATCATGCGGCGGACTTCGTCGAGTTCGGTCTCCAGCGTGCAGGTGAGCGGATGGTCGTCCATCGCGGCACGCACCACCGTCTCGCCCACCACGTGGCGGCTGGCCACCAGGCACTGGATCACTTCGCGGAACGTCAGCATGCCCACCAGGTCGCCATGTTCCATGACCACCAGCGAGCCGATGTCCTTGTCGGCCATGATCTCGATGGCGCGTACCAGCGGCTCATCCGGGGACACCGTCCACAGTGTGTTGCCCTTGACGCGCAGGATGTCGCTGACTTTCATGGCATGCCTCCTTCCTGCCACGACTGCCGGCAGGGTGCGAAGAATATAGCCCACAATGCCGGGCACTGCCACAGAAGTTCCCGAGGAGACGTCATGCCCGGCTATTCCGATCCCGGCTTCGACACGCTGGCCCTGCACGCCGGCGCCGCGCCCGACCCGGCCACCGGCGCGCGCGCCGTGCCCATCCATCTCAGCACCTCGTTCGTGTTCGAGTCCTGCGAGCACGCCGCGGCGCTGTTCAACCTGGAGCGCGCGGGCCATGTCTACTCGCGCATCAGCAACCCGACCAATGCCGTGCTGGAGCAGCGGGTGGCGGCGCTCGAAGGCGGCATCGGCGCCATCACCACCGCCAGCGGCCAGGCGGCGCTGCACCTGGCCATCGCCACGCTGATGGGCGCGGGTTCGCACATCGTGGCCAGCACCGCCCTCTACGGCGGCTCGCAGAACCTGCTGCACTACACGCTGCGGCGCTTCGGCATCGCCACCACCTTCGTCGCGCCCGGCGACATCGACGGCTGGCGCGCGGCCATCCGGCCCGAGACCCGGCTGCTGTTCGGCGAGACGGTCGGCAACCCGGGGCTGGACGTGCTGGACATTCCCACCGTGTCGGCCATCGCGCACGATGCCGGCCTGCCGCTGCTGGTCGACTCCACCTTCACAACGCCCTGGTTGCAGAAGCCGCTGGAACTGGGCGCCGACCTGGTCTACCACTCGGCCACCAAGTTCCTGTCGGGGCACGGCACCGTCATCGGCGGCGTGGTGGTCGACGGCGGCGGCTTCGACTGGGAGCGCTCCGGCCGCTTCGCCGAACTCACCGCGCCCTACGACGGCTTCCACGGCATGGTGTTCAGCGAGGAGTCCACGGTAGGCCCCTTCCTGCTGCGCGCGCGCCGCGAGGGGCTGCGCGACTTCGGCGCCAGCATGAGCCCGCACACCGCCTGGCTCATCCTCCAGGGCATCGAGACCCTGCCGCTGCGCATGGAACGCCACATGGCCAACACCCGCAAGGTGGTCGAGTTCCTCGCCGCCCACGACTTCGTCGAACGCGTGCGCCATCCGATGCTGGAGTCGCATCCGAGCCATGCGCTGGCGCGCAAGCTGCTGCCGCGCGGCGCGGGCTCGGTGTTCAGCTTCGACATCAAGGGCTCGCGTGAACAGGGCCGCCGGTTCATCGAGGCGCTGCGGCTGTTCAGCCACCTGGCCAACGTCGGCGACTGCCGCTCGCTGGTGATCCATCCGGCCAGCACCACCCATTTCCGCATGAGCGACGAGGCGCTGCGCGGCGCCGGCATCGGCCCCGGCACCATCCGCCTGTCGATCGGGCTGGAGGATGCCGACGACCTGGTCGACGACCTCAAGCGCGCGTTGCGCGCGGCGGAGAAGGCGTGATGGAACTCCAGGTCCACGGCCACCGCACCTACTGCTACACCGGCGGCAAGCCCTTCGACGCCGGCCGGCCCACGGTCGTCTTCATCCACGGCGTGCTCAACGACCACAGCGTGTGGATCCTGCAGACGCGCTGGTTCGCGCACCACGGCTGGAACGTGCTGGCGGTCGACCTTCCGGGCCACTGCCGCAGCGCGGGCGAGCCGCCGCGCTCGGTGGAGGAAGGCGCCGACTTCGTGCTGGCGCTGCTCGACGCCGCGGGCGTCGAACGCGCCGCGCTGGTCGGCCACAGCTTCGGTTCGCTGGTCGCGCTGGAGGCGGCGGCGCGGGCGCCGCAGCGCGTCTCGCAGCTGGCCCTGGTGGGCACGGCGGCGCCGATGAAGGTGTCGCCCGCGCTGCTGGAGAACGCGCAGCACCAGCCGCACAAGGCGATCGACATGGTCAACGTGTTCTCGCATTCCACCCTGGCGCCGCCGCCCTCCGCGCTGGGCCCTGGCACCTGGCTCTACGGCGGTGGCCGGGCGCTGATGAAGCGGGTGCTGGCCAGCAACCGCGAGGTCAACCTGTTCCACCGCGGCTTCGTGGCCTGCGACAGCTACACCGGCGCCGAGGCCGCGATGGCGCGCGTGGCCTGCCCGGTGCTGTTCGTGCTGGGGCGCGCCGATGCCATGACGCCGCCCAGGGCGGCCGCGTCGCTTCAGGCGCAGGCGCGCAATGGCCGCACCGTGATGGTCGACGCCGGCCACCAGATGATGGCCGAGGCGCCCGACCAGGTGCTGGCGGCGCTGCGTTCCCTGCTGGGCGCATGAGCGCCCCGCTGGTGACGCCGGCCATGGCGCCGGAGCGCGCCGCGCAGATCGCGGCGGCCTTCAACCTGCGCGCCCTGCCCGGGGACTTCTACGCCAACCCCTACCCCGTCTATGCCGCGCTGCGCGAGGCGCAGCCGGTGCGGCCCATGCCCGACGGCTCCTGGTTCCTCACGCGCCACGCCGACCTGGTGGCCGTCTACCGCGACGCCGCCACCTTCAGCTCCGACAAGAAGGTGGAGTTCACGCCCAAGTACGGCGCCGGCGCCCCGCTGCTGCAACACCACACCACCAGCCTGGTGTTCAACGACCCGCCGCTGCACACCCGCGTGCGCAAGCTGATCATGGGCGCGCTGACGCGGCGCGCCATCGCGGAGATGGAACCGGGCCTGGTCGGCCTGGTCGACCGCCTGCTCGATGGCATCGCGGCGCGCGGCGGCGGCGACCTGGTCGAAGACTTCGCCGCCGCGATTCCCGTGGAGGTGATCGGCAACCTGCTGGACATCCCGCATGCCGAGCGCGGGCCGCTGCGGGCCTGGTCGCTGGCCATCCTGGGCGCGCTGGAGCCGCGGCTCGACGCCCGGCAGGAGGATTTGGGTAACCGCAGCGTGCGCGAGTTCACCGACTACCTGCGCGGGCTGGTGGCCGCGCGGCGCCGGCAACCGGGGGACCCCGAACACGACGTGCTGACCCGGCTGATCCGGGGTGAGGAGGCGGGCGAGACGCTCGGCGAGGACGAGCTGCTGCAGAACTGCGTCTTCATCCTCAACGCCGGCCACGAGACAACCACCAACCTGATCGGCAATGCACTGGTGGCGCTGCAGGAGTGGCCGGGCGAGAAGGATGCGCTGCTGCGCGAGATCGGCACGCGGCCGGACTGGGACGCGCTGGAGCCGCGATTGACCCTGGCGGTCGACGAATTCCTGCGCTTCGAGTCCTCCAACCAGCTGGGTAACCGGCGCGCGCTGCACGCCTGCGAAGTGGGCGGCGTGGCCCTGCCCGCCGGCGCGCTGGTGACGCTGTGCATAGGCGCCGCCAACCGCGACCCGGCGCAATTCGCCCAGCCCGACCGCCTGGATCTCGCGCGCGAGAACAACCGCCACCTGGCCTTCGGCTTCGGCATCCACCAGTGCGCGGGCCTGAGCCTGGCGCGGCTGGAAGGCCGCATCGCCATCGGCCGCTTCCTGGCGCGCTTTCCGCGCTACCGCCTGACCGAGGCGCCCACGCGCGGCGGCCGCGCGCGGTTTCGGGGTTTCCTGCGGGCGCCGTTCGCGGTGGAGTGAAGCGGGCCCGGCCGGCCTGGAGGACGCGCGCGCGACCGCGCGCACGGCGACGTACCGCCCGGACGACGGCTCAGCGGCCGGCCTGGAACAGGCGCAGCAAGGCCATGCGGTCCAGCTTGCCGCTTTGCATGCGCGGCAGGTCGGACAGCACGAGCAGGCGCGCCGGCGCGGCTACTTCGTTGGCCAGGGCCTGCTGCACCTGCGTGCCGACGTCGGCCGGATCGGCGCCGGCTGCGGCCACCACGGCGATGCCCAGGCTGGCGGCGCCGCCGTCCATCAGCGCCGTCACCACCGCCGCATCGGCGATGGCGGGTTGGGCACGCAGTTGCTGCTCCAGCCGCGCG
>JAEZKX010000402.1 GCA_023436025.1 Pseudomonadota bacterium
GCCTCGAGCGCCATGGCGACGGGCTCGGTCGCCGGGATCGTGCGCGGCGCAGCGCCCTCGCCCGCCCCCACCTCGGGCGGCAGGTCCTTGGCCTCGATCAGCTGCGCAGGCGCCATCACGGTCAGCCAGTGGCAGATGTTCTCCAGCTGCCGCACGTTTCCGGGGAAGGCGAAGGCCGTGAGGCGCGCCAGCGCGGCGTCGGAGATGCGCTTGGGCTCCACCCCCAGCTGCTTGGCGCTTTGCTGCAGGAAATGGCGTGCCAGCATCGGGATGTCCTCGCGCCGCTCGCGTAGCGCCGGCAGGCGCAGGCGGATGACGTTGAGGCGGTGGAACAGGTCTTCGCGGAACACGCCTTCCTTGACGCGCTGCTCCAGGTCCTGGTGAGTCGCGGCGATCACGCGCACGTTGGCCTTGACGGCGTTGTGGCCGCCCACGCGGTAGAAATGGCCGTCGGACAGCACGCGCAGCAGCCGCGTCTGCAGGTCGAACGGCATGTCGCCGATCTCGTCGAGGAACAGCGTGCCGCCTTCGGCCTGCTCGAAGCGGCCGCGCCGCATGGTCTGCGCGCCGGTGAAGGCGCCGCGCTCGTGGCCGAACAGCTCGGACTCGAGAAGGTCCTTGGGGATGGCCGCGGTGTTGATCGCAACGAAGGGGCCGCTCGCCCGCGGCGAGTGCTTGTGCAGCGCGCGCGCCACCAGTTCCTTGCCCGAGCCCGATTCGCCGGTGATCATCACCGTCACGTTGGACTGCGACAGCCGGCCGATGGCGCGGAACACGTCCTGCATGGCCGGCGCCTGGCCCAGCATCTCGGGCGCGGCGGCCATGCGCTCCTCGGCCACTTCCTCGCGCTGGCTCTCTTCCACCGCGCGGCGGATCAGCTCGATGGCCTTGGGCAAATCGAAGGGCTTGGGCAGGTACTCGAAGGCGCCGCCCTGGAAGGCCGAAACCGCGCTGTCCAGGTCGGAGAAGGCCGTCATGATGATGACGGGCAAGCCCGGGTGCTTCTCCTTCACCTTGGTCAGCAGGTCCAGGCCCGAGCCACCCGGCATGCGGATGTCGCTGACCAGGATCTGCGGACCCTCTTCGTCGTTGGCCGCCTCCAGCGCCGTCAGCACCTCGCGGGCGTTGGTGAAGCTGCGCGTCGGCAGGTCCTCCCGCATCAGCGCCTTCTCGAGCACGAAGCGGATGGATTGGTCATCGTCAACGATCCAGATCGGCTTCATGTGTTCCCAGTCACCTCGTGCAGTTGTCGTCATGTCTTTCCTAGGGCAGGGGGATCAGGATCTTGAAATCCGTCCGCCCCGGGACGCTGTCGCACTCGATCAGCCCATGGTGCTGCTGCACGAACGTCTGTGCCAGCGTCAGCCCCAGGCCGGAGCCGCCTTCGCGTCCGCTGACCAGCGGATAGAAGATGCGGTCCTTGATCGAGTCCGGCACGCCGGGCCCGTTGTCGATGACATGCAATTCCAGTGCCAGTCGATAGCGCTGCTTGCCAAAGGTAACCTGTCGGCCGATGCGGGTGCGAAACACCAGCTGCGCATCCCCTGCCGCGATGCGGTCGGTCAGCGCCTGGGCCGCGTTGTGCGCGATGTTCAGCACGGCCTGGATCAGTTGCTCGCGGTCGCCGCGGAACTCCGGGATGGACGCGTCGTAGTCGCGCACCACCTTCAGCCCACGCGGGAACTCCGCCAGGATGAGGGAGCGCACGCGCTCCAGCACCTCGTGGATGTTGACGTCGCCCACCACATGCGGGCGGCGGTGCGGCGCCAGCAGGCGGTCGACCAGCGTCTGCAGGCGGTCGGCCTCGTGGATGATGACCCGCGTGTACTCCTTGAGGTCGCGGCCCTCGATCTCCATCTCGAGCAGCTGCGCCGCGCCGCGGATGCCGCCCAGCGGGTTCTTGATCTCGTGGGCCAGGTTGCGGATCAACTCCTTGTTGGCCTGGGCCTGGTCCAGCAGGCGCTCCTCGCGGTCCTGCCGCGACTGGGCCTCCAGGGGCAGCAATTCCACCACGAATTCATCGGGGTCGTCGGTCTGCGCCAGCACCACGTGCACCGGTACCCGTTCCGAGCTGCTTCGCAGCAGCTGCGCGTCGTAGCGCACGGCCGCGTATTCGTTGCGGCGCGCGCCATCCAGCGCATTGCGCAGCAGGTCCGGCTCGGCGAACAGCGGCAGGAAGCTGGAGCCCTCGATGCTGCGGCGCGAGGTGCCGAGGGTGTCCTCCAGCGCGGAGTTGGCGAACAGCACCGTGCCGTCGCCGCGGACCACCGCCACGAGGGTGGCCAGCAGGTCGAACGACTGGTAGCGCGAGGGCGGGCTCAAGCCCTCACTTGGCGGCGGTCCCGCCACCGGCGCGTCCCAGTTCTCGGCGCAGGCCGGCGATGTCGCGCTCGTTGCGCTCGATCGCCGACTTCAGTTCGGCCACGCGGTCCAGGTACTTCTGGTAGTTGCGCGTCTCGGGGCCGAGCTTCTCGGGCTCGCCGTTGTTGTATTCCTTGAGCAGTTCGGCCTGGCGCGCCTCGGCCTTCTTCAGCTCGGCTTCGAGGATGGTGCGGGCGTCGTCGTCGCGCGCTCGCTGGTCGGCCGCGTCGATGCGCGGCGCCGATAGCGGACGTGCCCCGGAGGCCGCAGCGGCCGCGGCCGCGCCGGAAGCCGGGGAAGCGGTGGCCGCGCCATTGACGCGCGTTCCCTGCACCACGGTCACGTTGCCGCCTTCGACCAGCTTGCAGCCCTGCGCCCGTGCGACCGACTCGTCGTTCGTATAGGTGTTGCCGCAACGGAAGATCTTGCCCTGGGCGGGAGCCGGGGCGGCCATGGCGAAAACGGCGAGGGGGATGAGGATGGTCGCGAACTTCATGGGGCGAGGCTCCTTGCAGCGAACTGCGCAGGACGGTCTGCCAGTATCGCGCAAACTCTTCAGATTGCCAACTAAGGTCTTGATTTGAAAAGAAAAGGGGCGACTTTCGTCGCCCCTTGGCTCAACCCAGACTGGATGGGTTTACAGGGAATAGTACATGTCGAACTCGATCGGGTGCGTCGTCATGCGGAAGCGCGTCACTTCCTGCATCTTCAGCTCGATGTAGGCGTCGATCATGGTGTCGGTGAACACGCCACCCTTGGTCAGGAAGGCACGGTCCTTGTCCAGGTACTCCAGCGCCTGGTCGAGGCTGTGGCACACGGTCGGGATCTTCGCGTCTTCTTCCGGCGGCAGGTGGTACAGGTCCTTGGTCGCAGCTTCGCCCGGATGGATCTTGTTCTCCACGCCGTCGAGGCCGGCCATCAGCAGCGCGGCGAAGGCCAGGTACGGGTTGGCGGTGGGATCCGGGAAGCGCGCCTCGATGCGGCGGCCCTTGGGGTTGCTCACATACGGAATGCGGATGGAGGCCGAGCGGTTGCGCGACGAGTAGGCCAGCTTGACCGGCGCCTCGAAGCCCGGCACCAGGCGCTTGTAGCTGTTGGTGCCCGGGTTGGTGATGGCGTTGAGCGCGCGCGCGTGCTTGATGATGCCGCCGATGTAGAACAGCGCGTACTCGGACAGGCCGGCATAGCCGTCGCCCGCGAACAGGTTCTTGCCGTCCTTCCACACGGACTGGTGCACGTGCATGCCGGAGCCGTTGTCGCCGACGACCGGCTTGGGCATGAAGGTCGCGGTCTTGCCATAGGCATTGGCGACGTTGTGCACCACGTACTTCAGGAGCATGGTCCAGTCGGCGCGCTGGACCAGCGTGCTGAACTTGGTGCCGATCTCGTTCTGGCCGGCGCCCGCCACCTCGTGGTGGAACACCTCGACCGGGATGCCCAGGGATTCGAGGATCAGGGACATCTCGGCGCGCATGTCCTGCGTGCTGTCGACCGGGGGCACGGGGAAGTAGCCGCCCTTGGTGGTGGGACGGTGGCCCTTGTTGCCGCCTTCGATCTTCTTTCCGGTGTTCCAGGGCGCTTCGTATTCGTCGATCTCGACGAAGCTGCCCGAGGGGCCGGACGCCCAGCGCACGTCGTCGAAGATGAAGAACTCGGGTTCGGGGCCGAAGAAAGCGGTGTCGCCCAGGCCGGAGGCCTTCAGGTAGGCCTCGGCGCGCTTGGCGATGGAACGCGGATCGCGGTCGTAGGCCTTGCCGTCACCCGGCTCCAGCACGTCGCACGACAGGAACAGCGTGGTCTCTTCGAAGAAGGGATCGATGTTGGCGGTATTCGGGTCCGGCATCAGCAGCATGTCGGATGCTTCGATGCCCTTCCAGCCAGCGACCGAGGAGCCGTCGAAGGCGTGGCCGGAGGTGAACTTGTCTTCGTCGAAGGCGGAGATCGGCACGGTCACGTGCTGCTCCTTGCCGCGGGTGTCGGTGAAGCGGAAGTCGACGAACTTGACTTCGTTCTCCTTCACCATCTTCATGACATCTGCGACGGATTTGGCTGCCATCAGGTTTCTCCTGGGGATGGTTGGTTGTTGATGAAATACGCGCCCGACAGGGATGCAGGTTCTGTGCCAGACGTTGGTGCATGGAAGTCAGGCCGTGTTGCACGCCTGTCCCCACGGCCGAGCCATCCGTACGTTATGTCGGGGGTGATCGTGCAGAGGATGCACCTTCCCGGTGCCAACTACTTTACCGCACTACAACAGTGCGCGGTCAGCGCACCAGCTCGGGGCCCAGCTGGGCGCCCTGGGCGTCCAGGCCGTCTCGCAGCATCCGGTAGGCGGGCTCCACGGCCTCCGGCGGGCCCTTGACCCCCAGGTCGATGTGGCGGCCGAAGGTGGGGTGGTCGACGCTGGGCAGGCTGAACACCTTGACCTGGGGATGCGCGCGCTCGATCTGCTCCATCAGCGGCGTCAGCGACGCCTCCATGGCGCCGAAGACGATGACCGACTTCTCGACGAAGGCGCCGCGGCGGAACAGGTGGGGGTAGCGGGTGTCCAGCACCCACTCCATCATCGGCCAGGCCATCACGGGAAAGCCCGGCATGAAGTGCACGTCGCCCACGCTGAAGCCGGGGATCTTGTTGTACGGGTTGGGGATGAGCGAAGCGCCCACCGGGAACACGCCCATGTTCAGCCGGTGCACGTTGTCCGGCCGGTCCGGCTCGTAGGGCAGGCCCTGCTCGCGCGCCGTGTCCTGCATGCGTTCGCGGATCAGCGCCTCGGCACCGGGATGCAGCGCCAGGTCGACGCCCAGTGCCCGGGCGGCGCACTGGCGCGTGTGGTCGTCCGGCGTGGCGCCGATGCCGCCGGTGGAGAAGACGATCCCGCCGCCCGCGAAGGCCCGGCGCAGCGCCGCCGTGATGCGCTCGGGCGCGTCTCCCACGTACTCCGCCCAGTCCAGCTGCAGCCCGCGCGCGCCGAGCAGTTCGATCACCTTGGGCAGGTGCTTGTCGGCGCGCTTGCCGGAGAGGATTTCGTCGCCGACGATGATCAGGCCGATTTCGGGGGCTGGGTTGCTCATGGCGGAATGCTAGCCGGTTCGCAGGGCCGGCCTGGGCTGTCGCCCGGGCCACGCCCAGCCCCGGTGGTGCCGCATGGCGGCGATGGCGGCGTGGCCCGCCTCGGCGGCGCCAACGGGTAGCGGGGCCATGGCGGGGCTCAGGCCTTGCCGACCAAGCGCAGCAAACCCAGCCACTGCTGCGCCCAGAAGCCGCGTCCGTAGTCGCGTCCGCCCTCCACCTGGTCGCGGATGCCGGTGGGGTCGTAGCGCAATTCGAAATTGGCAGTGCCGAACAGCATGTCCCACCAAGGCAGCAGCACGCCGAAGTTGTGGCCACCCAGCGCCGGGCTGCGCCCGCCGGGCAGCTTGTCGCCATGGGCGCCGCGCTCGTGGCCCAGGCCGATGCTGTGGTGCAGCCGGTGGAAGCGCGGGCTGATCCACAGGCGCTCGCCGATGCGGCCGAAGTGCAGGCGCACGTTGGCATGCTGCAGGCTCTCGCTCAGCTGGGTGATGGCGACGATGGCGACGAACTGGCCGGGCCCCACGCCGATCAGCTGGCCCAGCACCACCAGCAGGCCGTCGCGCAGCAGGTCGTCCAGCAGGTGGTTGCGGTTGTCGCTCCACATGGTCATCTGCCGCTGGGAATGGTGCAGCGCATGCAGGCTCCACCACCAACTGAAGCCGTGCTGGCCGCGGTGGATCCAGTAATCGACGAAGTCGAACACCACCAGGTAGATCAGGAAGCTCGCCAGGGGCAGGTCGCTCACGCCGGCCCAGACCTGGTCGATGTGCAGGGTGCTGAAGCCCGCCACCTTGAGCGAGCCGAACATGGCGTCGAACAGCGGCTCGACGCTGAAGAACAGCGCGACGCGGAACAGGCCCAGGCGGTGCAGCAGCGTGTAGAGCACGTCGGTGCGGATGGCGCGGACGTCCTGCACGGGTTCCACCGGGCGCCAGCGCTGCAGCGGCCCGATGATGGCCAGCAGCACGGCGATCTGGATCAGGCCCACCAGCAGCCAGCCGGTGGCCACGTAGCCGTCCTCCAGCAGGTGGCCCAGGCCGAAGGAGAACATGATGGGCTGAACGGCCAGCTCGAACAGGCCCTGCTGGGCCCATCCGAACAATTCTTCGATCCACTGCATGTGCGTGCTACTTCGTGCTGCGGGCGATCCAGTCGCGCCAGGCCGGATGCTCGCGCAGGGTGGCGAAGCAGAAGCCCTTGGCCTTCAGGCCGGTGATCAGCGGCTCCAGCACCGCCGGCGCCCAGGGGTCCTTGCGCGACCAGATGCCCAGATGGGCCAGCAGGATATCGCCACTGCGCACCTCGCGCAGGGCCTTCTCCAGCAACTGGCGGTTGCCGTGCGTCTCGCTCGGTAATTCGTCACCGAGGAAGCCCGCCGGTGACCAGCCGACGTGCTCGTAGCCACACGCCTTGGTGGCCGCCAGCAAGCGCGGCGAGGTCCTGCCGCCGGGGGCGCGGAACAGCGGCAGCGGCTTGCGGCCGGTCAGCTCCTCCAGGCGGTGGGCGGCGCGGTTGATCTCGGCGCAGTACTCGGCGGCGGTCCAGACCTGGTCGGTGAAGGCCTTGGGGCCGGCGGAGGCGCGTACGCGGAAGCGGTCGCCGGACAGGTCGGCGCGCCAGTAGACGTGGTCCCAGGTGTGCGAGGCGAACTCGTGCCCTTCGGCCGCCCGCGCCTTCCACCAGGCCGCCCAGTGCGTGCCCAGGCTGCCGTCGCCCTCTTTCGTCTTTTCGTTGGCCGCGAAGAAGGTCACCTTGACCTGGTGGCGGTTCAGCACCTCGGCCACCAGGGGCGCGACCGCCATGTGGCCGGTGTCGAAGGTGAGGTACACGGGCTTGTTGCAGGTCTGCGCGAAGGAGGTGGTGGCGCAAAGACCGAGCGCGCCCAGCGCCGCCCTCGCCCGCGCGGACCGGCGCCGCACGCAGCGGCCTCGCTTTGCCGCCGCGGGCACCCGCGCGGTCAGGCTGAACCAAACCCGGACAGGGAAGGCCATGCGCACCGCCCTACCTCGCCGCGTGGTCCAGCGTCCACACGCCGTGCGGCGACTTCCCCACCCGCACCTGGCGCGCGACCTGCCGGGTCTGGGTGTCGATCACCGTGAGCTTGCGCGCCCAGCGCGAGGTGACCAGCAGCAGCCGGCCGTCGGCCGAAACCTCCATGCAGTCGGGGCCGCCCGGCGCCGGATAGGTGTCGACCACCTGCAGCGTCTGCAGGTCGATCTTGCTGACCGTGTTGGCCACGCGGTTGCTGAGGTAGACGTGGCGCTTGTCGCCGGCGGCGCGGAAGGCGTGGGCGCCGGCGCCGGTCTTGATGCGGCGCACCGAGCGCGGCGCGTCGCCCGAGACATCGAACACCTCCACGCTGTCGCTGCCGGTCAGGCCCACCAGGGCGGTCCTGTCGTCGGCCGTGAGGTACACGTCGGCCGGCATCGGACCCGTCTTGATGCGCCAGCGCACCTCCTGCCGCGGCAGGTCGATGGCCACCAGCTCGTCGCTGTCCTGCATCGTCACGTAGGCCGTGGTGCTGCGGCTGTCGATCCAGATGTGGCTGGGCGTCTTGCCGGTGGGGATGCGCCTGACCAGCGCGAGGTCCCTGCCGTCCCACTTGTAGACGTCGACGTGGTGCAGGCGGTTGCCGGCCGTGACGAACCACTTCATGTCGGGCGAGAAGCGCAGGTGGTACGGGTCGACCACGCCGCGCACGGTGCGCTGGACCTCGGCCGTGCGTGGATCGATGAAGGTGAGCGAGTCGGCCTGCGCGTTGGCCACGATGAGCGACTTCTCGTCCGGCGTCAGGTAGAGGTGGTGCGGCTCCTTGCCGGTCGGGATGCGCCGCAGCTCGCGCCAGCTGACCGGGTCGATCACGCTGACGTCGGCGTCCAGCGAGTTGAGCACGAACACCGGCGCCTTCTGCGCCGCGGCCTGGCCGGCCAGGACCAGCAGGAGCAGCGCGACGATGCAGGATCTGCAGCCCGCGGGGCCGCGCACCATGCCCCAAACCGTGGAAAGTTTCACGAGGAATTATCTGGAAGGAATGCGGGGACTGCCTGCGACTGCGGGCGCCCCGGCCTCTAACGCGCGGCCGCCGCGTCCGGAGGACCGCCGGCCGCGATTCTCCCCGATTCCGAGGCCGCCGCGACCTGAGCAGCATCCATCCAGCGCCATTCTCCCGGCTTGAGGTCGGCCGGCAGGTCGAGCGTGCCGATGCGCGCGCGGTGCAGCGCCGTGACCCGGTTGCCGACCGCGGCGATCATCCGCTTGACCTGGTGGTACTTCCCTTCCGTGAGCGTCAGGCGCAGGGTGTGCTCACCGGTGCGCTCGCAGGCCGGCGAGCGCACGGGCTTCGGATCGTCGTCGAGCACCACGCCTTCCAGGAGGCGCTCGATCTGGCGCGGCTGCACCGGGTCGGCCGTCTCCACGACGTACACCTTGGGAACCAGCTTCTTCGGCGAGGCCATGCGGTGGATGAAGGCCCCATCGTCACTCAGCAGCAGCAAGCCGGTGGTGTCCTGGTCGAGCCGACCGATGGCCTGCACGCCGGGTGTTCCGCCCTTGACCGGGCGCTGGCGCAGCGGCGCCGGCAGCAGCGTGTAGATGCTGGGCCAGGCCGAGGGCTTCTGCGAGCATTCGTAGCCCGCCGGCTTGTGCAGCATGAGGTAGGCCTTGGCGTGGTAGGCCCAGGGCCTGCCTTCCACGGTGAAGTGCAGGCCTTCAGGGGCGAAGTCGGCGAAGGGGTCGGTGACGGGCTGGCCGGCGACGGCGACGTGCCCTTGCTCGACCAGGCCGAGACAGGTGCGGCGGGCGCCAAAACCCTGGGAATAGAGGATGTCATGCAGTTGCATCGGCGCGGAAGTATGAGGGATGCCAGGCACTAGAATGCCGTGTTCGGCGCGATCAGCGAAAGCGAATGAAGGTTCTTGTCACCGGGTCCGCCGGCTTCATCGGCATGCACGTCGCGCGCCGGCTCCTGGCGCGCGGCGACAGCGTGGTCGGCCTCGACAACCTCAACGACTACTACGAGGTCTCCCTCAAGCAGGCCCGGCTGGAGCAACTGCTCCCGCATTCCGGCTTCCAATTCGTGCAGGAATCGATCGACGACCGCGCGGCCATGGAACGGCTGTTCCGGCAGGCGCGGTTCGACCGCGTGGTGCACCTGGCGGCGCAGCCCGGCGTGCGGTACTCCCTGCAGAACCCGCACGCCTACGTCGACGCCAACATCCAGGGCTTCCTGAACGTGCTGGAAGGCTGCCGCCACCATGCGGTCGAGCACCTGGTCTATGCCAGCAGCTCCAGCGTCTACGCCGGCAGCACGGCCCTGCCCTACTCCGAGCACCAGGCGGTGGACCACCCGGTTAGCCTCTATGCGGCCACCAAGAAGGCCAACGAGCTGATGGCGCATACCTACAGCCACCTGTTCCGCATCCCCACCACCGGGCTGCGCTTCTTCACGGTCTACGGCCCCTGGGGCCGGCCCGACATGGCGCCTTTCCTGTTCACCCGCGCCATCCTGGAAGGACGCCCGATCGACGTCTTCAACCACGGCAGGCTGAGCCGCGATTTCACCTACATCGACGACATCGTCGAAGGCGTGGTGCGGGTGGTCGACAAGATTCCCGCGCCGGCCGCGGACTTCGACAGCGCGCGGCCGGATCCGGCCACCAGCACGGCGCCCTACCGCATCTTCAACATCGGCAACAGCCAGCCCGTTCCGCTGCTGGAATTCATCGCCTGTCTCGAGCGGTCGCTCGGCCAGGAAGCCAGGAAGAACTTCCTTCCCATGCAGCCCGGCGACGTTCCCGCCACCAACGCGGACACCCGCGAACTGGAAGACTGGATCGGCTTCCGCCCGGACACGCCGCTGCAGCAGGGCGTGGACCGGTTCGTGCAGTGGTACCGCGATCATTTCCAGTAAAACCCACACCATGACAACCATCGCCATCACGCCCGCCATCCGCTGCGGCAACACCTTGCCCTTCGTGCTGTTCGGCGGCATGAACGTGCTGGAGTCGCGTGACATCGCTCTGCAGGTCTGCGAGCACTACGTGCGGGTGACCGCCAAGCTGGGCATCCCCTACGTGTTCAAGGCCAGCTGGGACAAGGCCAACCGCTCCTCGGTGCATTCGTACCGGGGCCCCGGCCTGGACGAGGGACTGAAGATCCTGCGCGAGGTGAAGGACACCTTCGGCGTGCCGGTCATCACCGACCTGCACGAGCCGCACCAGGCGCAGCCGGTGGCCGAGGTGGCCGACGTGATCCAGCTGCCCGCCTTCCTGGCGCGCCAGACCGACCTGGTGGTGGCCATGGCGAAGACGGGGCGCGTGGTGAACATCAAGAAGCCGCAGTTCCTGAGCCCCTCGCAGATCACGCACATCGTGGAGAAGTTCAAGGAGGCCGGCAACGACCAGCTGCTGCTGTGCGAACGGGGCTCCTCGTTCGGCTACGACAACCTCGTGGTCGACATGCTGGGCCTGGGCGTCATGAAGAAGGCCACGGGCGACCTGCCCATCATCTTCGACGTCACCCATGCCCTGCAGCAGCGGGACCCGGGCGGCGCCGCCTCGGGTGGGCGGCGGCAGCAGGTGGTGGACCTCGCCCGCGCCGGCATGGCGGTCGGCCTGGCGGGGCTTTTCCTGGAGGCGCACCCGGACCCGGACCGCGCGAAGTGCGACGGACCCAGCGCGCTGCCGCTGGACAAGCTGGAGCCCTTCCTGCGGCAGGTCCAGGCGCTGGACCAGCTGGTCAAGTCCTTCGACGCGCTCGAAATCCGCTGAAGCGGCGGCCCCGCGATCCCCGCCTGCACTCCCAAGGCCCCAGTTCCATGAAGATCCTCCTCACCGGCGGCGCCGGCTACATCGGCAGCCACACGGCGGTCGCCCTGTGCGAGGCCGGCTTCGAGCCGGTCTTGCTGGACAACTTCTCCAACAGCGATCCCGCGGTCATCGGGCGGCTGGAGCAGATCACGGGGCACGCGCCCGCGCTCGAACGTGGCGACGTGCTGGACACGCCCTGGGTCGAGGAGGTCTTGCGCCGCCACCGCCCTGCGGCCGTGGTGCACTTCGCCGGCTTGAAGGCGGTGGGCGAAAGCGTGGCGCAGCCACTGCGCTATTTCCACCAGAACGTGGGCGGTTCCACCAGCCTGCTGCGCGCCATCCAGTCCTGCCAGGACGTGTTCGGCCCGCTGCCGCCGGCCTTCGTGTTCTCCAGCACCGCCACGGTCTACGGCGAGCCGCGGGTCATCCCCGTGCGCGAGGACGCGCCCTACAGTCCGTCGAGCCCCTACGCGCAGACCAAGCTGATGGTCGAAGACATGCTGCGTGCGCTGCGCGTGGCCGAGCCGGCGTGGCGGGTCGGCATCCTGCGCTACTTCAACCCGGTGGGCGCCCACCCCAGCGGATTGATCGGCGAAGATCCGACCGGCATTCCCAACAACCTCATGCCCTTCGTGTCGCAGGTCGCCGTGGGACGCCGCCCGCACCTGAACGTCTTCGGCGACGACTACCCAACACCTGACGGCACCGGTATCCGCGACTACATCCACGTGCAGGACCTGGCCGAAGGCCACGTGGCTGCCGTGCGCGCGCTGCTGCGGCAGCCGGACAGCTTCACGCTCAACCTCGGCACCGGCCGCGGCTCCAGCGTGCTGGAGGTCGTGCGCAGCTTCGAAACGGCCAGCGGCAAGGCGGTACCCTACAAGGTGGTGGCCCGCCGCCCCGGCGACGTGGCCGAGTACTATGCCGACCCCTCGCTGGCCGAAGCCACGCTCGGCTGGCGGGCGCGCTACTCGCTGCATGACATGTGCGCCCACGCCTGGAACTGGCAAAGCCGCAATCCGCACGGCTACCGGCAGTCCTCGACGACCTGAAGACGGCTGACGCCGTCGCCGTGACGAAGCCCCCCGCGGGATCCACTTCGGGTTGAGGCGGCGGCGGCGCGGACGCACGCGCGCGCCGGCGGCGAGGCCGCGCGCACTTGCGCAAGCCGAGCCCTTCCCGCTGCCAGGACGCAGGGGCCCCGGCGCGTGCGGGGGACGCCCGAAACCGGGAGTTGGCCGTGGGCGTTCAGGGACGGGTCACCGCCCTTGTCCGCTCTCTCTGGCATGCCCTGCGGCCTTCTCCTACAGGCCAGGGTCGCGCACGCTCGCAGTATCTCAGCCTCGTCCTTCTCCCGGACCTTGCCTGGCTTGCGGCACCGGCCGGGCGGCCCCCCCACCCGAGGAACCCCATGGATCCCTGCAGCGAATTCCCTGCCCTCTCGCGGCGTAATGTCCTGATCGCCGGCGCGGCCACCGCTGCGGCCGTGGCCGTGCCGGCGGCCTCCGCGCAGGCCCAGGCAACGGCCGCCGAGGGCGAACCCCGTGCCGGCGCCACCCGCTTTCGCGTGACGATGGACGTCAACGGCCAGCAGCGCACCGTCGAGCTCGACCCGCGCACCACGCTGCTCGACACCTTGCGCGAGCACCTGCAACTGACCGGCACCAAGAAGGGCTGCGACCATGGCCAGTGCGGCGCCTGCACCGTCCTGGTCGACGGCCGCCGCATCAATGCGTGCCTGACGCTGGCGGTCATGCACAACGAATCCAAGGTGACCACCATCGAAGGCCTGGGCACGCCGCAGCGGCCGCACCCCATGCAGACGGCCTTCGTCAAGCACGACGGCTACCAGTGCGGCTATTGCACGCCAGGGCAGATCTGTTCGGCCGTCGGCGTGCTCGAGGAGATCCAGCGCGGCGTGCCCAGCCACGTGAGCGCCGACCTCACGGCGCGCCCGCTGTTGTCGGCGCAGGAGCTGCGCGAGCGCATGAGCGGCAACATCTGCCGCTGCGGCGCCTATTCCAACATCGTCGAAGCGATCACCGAGGTGGCGGGGGTGCGGACATGAAGGCCTTCAGCTACGAACGCGCCACGTCACCGGCGCAAGCCGCCGCCGCGGTGCTGCGCCAGCCCGGTGCGCGCTTCATCGCCGGCGGCACCAACCTGCTGGACCTCATGAAGCTGCAGATCGAGACGCCCACGCACCTGGTGGACGTCAACGCGCTGGCGCTCGATCGCATCGAGGACACGCCCGAGGGCGGCCTGCGCATCGGGGCGCTGGTGCGCAACACCGACCTGGCCGCCGACCCGCGCCTGCGGCGCGACCACGCCGTGCTGTCGCGCGCCCTGCTGGCCGGCGCCTCCGGCCAACTGCGCAACCGGGCGACGACGGCCGGCAACCTGATGCAGCGCACGCGCTGCCCCTACTTCTACGACACCAACCTGCCCTGCAACAAGCGCGAGCCCGGCAGCGGCTGCAGCGCCATCGGCGGCGTCAATCGCCAGCATGCGGTGGTCGGCGCCAGCCCGGCTTGCATCGCGACGCATCCCAGCGACATGGCCGTGGCCATGCGCGTCCTCGACGCGTCCGTCGAGACGGTGCGTCCGGACGGCACGAGCCGTGTCATCCCCATCGCCGACTTCCACCGCCTGCCCGGCGAGACACCCGATGTCGAAACCGTGCTGGAACGCGGCGAGCTCATCACCGCCGTGACCCTGCCGCGGCCCACGGGCGGCGTGCACGTCTACCGCAAGGTGCGCGATCGCGCCTCCTACGCCTTCGCGCTGGTGTCGGTGGCGGCCATCGTGCAACGCGACGGAACCGGCCGCGTCGCCCTCGGTGGCGTGGCGCACAAGCCGTGGCGCGTCGAGGCCGCGGAGCCTGCCCTGCCCCAAGGGGCGCGTGCCACCACCGCGCAGCTCCTGGCCGGCGCCCGCCCCACCGCCGACAACGCCTTCAAGCTGCCGCTGGTGGAGCGCACGCTCGCCGCGGTGCTGGCGCAGGCCAGGAGCACGACATGAAATTCGCGACGCCCGCCACCACCAACCCCATCGACCAGCTCAAGGTGGTGGGTCACCCCACCGACCGCGTCGACGGCAAGCTAAAAACCACCGGGACCGCGCCCTATGCCTACGAGCGCCACGACGTCGCGCCCGATGCCGCCTACGGCTACATCGTCGGCGCTGGCATCGCCAAGGGGCGCATCGCATCCATGGACCTGCGCGCCGCGCGCGAGGCGCCTGGCGTGATCGCCATCGTGACGGCGCGCAATGCCGGCAAGCTGGGCAAAGGCAACTTCAACACGGCCCGCCTGCTGGGCGGCCCCGAGATCCAGCACTACCACCAGGCCATCGCCATCGTGGTGGCCAGGACCTTCGAGCAGGCGCGCGCCGCGGCGCACCTGGTGCGCGTAGCGTATTCGCGCGAGCCGGGCAAGTTCGACCTCGAGGCCGAGAAGTCCTCGGCGCAGATTCCCAAGCCCACGCCCTTCGCAGGCCCCGGGCAGACCCAGGTCGGCGACTTCGATGCGGGCTACGCGCAGGCCGCGGTGCAGTTCGACGCCAGCTACACCACGCCGCACCAGTCGCACGCCATGATGGAGCCGCATGCGTCCATCGCGGCGTGGCAAGGCGACAAGCTGACGGTGTGGACCTCGAACCAGATGATCGACTGGAGCGTGGGCGACCTCGCCAGGACGCTGGGCATCCCCAAGGCCAAGGTGCGGCTGGTGTCGCCCTTCATCGGCGGCGGCTTCGGCGGCAAGCTGTTCGTGCGCGCGGACGCCTTGCTGGCCGCATTGGCCGCGCGCGTGGCGCGGCAGCCGGTCAAGGTGGCGCTGCAGCGCCCGCTGATCATCAACAACACGACCCACCGCTCCGCCACCATCCAGCGGGTGCGCATCGGCGCCAGCCGCGATGGCCGCATCACCGCCATCGCCCACGAAGGCTGGTCGGGCGACCTGCCGGGTGGACAGGCGGAAACGGCGGTCAACCAGACGCGCCTGCTCTATGCCGGCCCCCACCGCCGCACCACCACGCGGCTGGCGGTGCTGGACCTGCCCGAAGCCAACGCGATGCGGGCGCCGGGCGAAGCGCCCGGCCTCGCCGTGCTGGAGATAGCCATGGACGAGATGGCCGAGAAGCTGGGCCTCGATCCGGTGCAGTTGCGCATCCTCAACGACACCCAGGAGGACCCGGAAAAGCCGGGCCGCCCGTTCTCGCAGCGGCGCCTGGTGGAGTGCCTACGAACCGGCGCCGAGCGCTTCGGCTGGAACCGGCGCAACCCCCGGCCGGGCCAGGTGCGCGACGGCCGCTGGCTGGTGGGCATGGGCGTGGCGGCGGCCTTCCGCAACAACCTGGTCACCAGGTCGGCGGCGCGCGTGCGGCTGGACAACCGCGGCGTGGTCACGGTGGAAACCGACATGACCGACATCGGCACCGGCAGCTACACCATCCTTGCGCAGACGGCGGCCGAGACCATGGGTGTTCCGCTTGACAAGGTGTTCGTGCGACTGGGCGACTCCAACTTCCCGGTGTCGTGCGGCTCCGGCGGCCAATGGGGCGCCAACAACTCCGCGGCCGGCGTCTATGCGGCCTGCATGAAGCTGCGGGCGGAGGTGGTAAAGAAGCTGGGCATCCGCGCCGGCGACGTCGCCTTCAGCAACGGCATGGTGCGCGCCGGCGGCTTCGCCGCGCCGCTGGCGCAGGCCGCCGCGGATGCGCCCCTGAGCGCCGAGGACTTCATCGAGTACGGTGACCTGGACAAGAAGTACCAGCAGTCCACCTTCGGCGCGCATTTCGTCGAGGTTGGCGTCGACGCCGCCACCGGCGAGATCCGCGTGCGCCGCATGCTGGCGGTATGCGCGGCCGGCCGCATCCTCAATCCCAAGGCCGCGCGCAGCCAGGTGATCGGCGCCATGACCATGGGAGTGGGGGCGGCGCTGATGGAGGAGCTGGCGGTGGACACCCGCCACGGCCTGTTCGTCAACCACGACCTGGCCGGCTACGAAGTGCCAGTGCATGCCGACATCCCGCACCAGGAGGTGGTCTTCCTCGACGAGACCGACCCCCTGTCTTCGCCGATGAAGGCCAAGGGCGTCGGCGAACTGGGCATCTGCGGCGTGGCGGCGGCGGTGGCGAATGCGGTCTACAACGCGACGGGCGTGCGCGTGCGCGACTATCCCATCACGCTGGACAAGCTGCTGGACAAGCTGCCCGACCTGGCGTGAGCACCGGCGACGCCAGGCGGCTTTGCAGGGACGGGGTCCGATTGCAGCCGGGCTGGGCGCAGGCGCTGGATGTGCCGTGGCGGGCCGGATGCCGGCCCTGCCTTCGAGCGACGACGGCTATCGCCCCGTCCTCGCTCCCTCCACCCGCACCACGGCGCGCTGCCCATCTGCGTCAAACACCTTCACCGCGGGCCAGGCCGGCCACGCAGCCGCATCGCCCGGATCGCCGCCCGCGGCGAAATCTCCCAGCGACCGCATCATCACCGCGGACAGCGCCTGCCGCCCCGGCGCATTGGCGCGCGTGAAGGCAAAGCGCGACATCAGGCTGGGGCCGAAGTTGCCGAACACGAACGGCAGGTCGAAGGTGTGGGCGGCGCCGAAGATCACGTCGAACGGCGCGGGCAGTTCGTCCCAGTCGAACCGGTAGGCCCACACGGCCTCCTGGCGCGAACGCAGCGCGTTCAGCATGTCGTTGCGGATCGCCTCGAACCACAGGCGGTTCAGTTCGCGCGTGCGGGCGTCGAAGCCGGTGACGGGCTGCGACGCCGGCAAGTAGGCCGGCGGCACCCAGTCTTCGATGCGCGTCGCCGGCGGCGCCTCGGGGTCGTAGCTGAACGCCATGCGGAACACCGCTGCATCGTCCAGCAGCCGTCCGCTGGTGCCGCCGAAGGCGGGCCGCAGCGCCAGCAGCCCGGGAAACAGCTTGGTTTCGTCACGCGTGATGCCGGCCAGCACCGGCACCTGCACGTGGCGGCCGGCGCGCACCGCGGCGATGGGATCGGTTGCGACCACCACGCCATCGGGAATGGGATTGGAAGCGGACATCCCCAGCGGCGTCAGGCGCACCCGCACCACCGTCAGGAGCTCGTCGGCGCTGCGCGCCCGCAGATCACGCGCGTTCTCCGCGTCGCCGCGCCGAGCCACGAGGGCCATCGCCGCCGCGGCGTCGGCGGCTTGGCCGCTGGCGACCAGTGAATGCGCCAGCAGCGCCTCGCCGCGCGTGCGCCACACCGTCCGCGGCAGCACGCCCGGAATGGCGCCCGCCGGCAGCGTCGCCGCGGTGGAGAGGCCGCCGCTCAACGCCAGCACACGCTGGAACAGCGGCACCGGCTGCTGCGCCAGCAGCGGCGAGGTGAGCAGCGCATAGACGTTCACCGCACCGGCCGACTGGCCCATCAAGGTCACCCGCCGCGGATCGCCGCCAAAGGCCCGGGCGTTGTCGCGCACGAATTCCAGCGCCTGCACGATGTCCAGCAGCGCGAAATTGCCCGAGTCCTCGCGGGCGTCGCCGGTCTTCAGCGCCGGCAGGTCGAGAAAGCCGAAGATGCCGAGGCGGTAGTTCACCGTCACGACCACGGCGTCGGCGGCGCGGGCGAGTGCTGCGCCGTCGTAGATGGGGTCTGCCGTGTAGCCGGTGATGTTGCTGCCGCCGTGCACGAACACGATCACGGGCCGCGGGACGGTCGAAGTGGCCGCCGGCGCCCAGATGTTCAGGTACAGGCAGTCCTCGGCGCCCACGGTCTGGCCGAGCGTAGTGCCGATGGTCTCGTCGTAGCGGTTGTTGCGCCCGGGACCGTAGAGCCGGCCGGTCTGCGCGCAGGCCGCGGCGAAGCGGTCGGCGGCCAGGGGCTGCGTCCATGGCGCGGGGGGCACGGGGGCGCGCCAGCGACGCTCGCCCACCGGCGGCGCGGCGAAGGGAATGCCTTTCCAGCTGATGCTGCCGTCGGCGGGCGAGGCGACACCGGCGACGGGTCCGAAGGTGGTCTGCCGCAAGGGTGCGGACGACCCGCCGCCGAGGCTCGCACACCCGCAAAGCAGCAACACCGACGAAACCGCGATCCAGGCGAGCATGCGCATCATGAATGTCCCTCCGCAGGCGGCCCTTGCGCCTGGGCCGCACGATAGGCACGGCCGCGATTCCCGGGAAGTCAAGAATCGTGATGGCGTGATCACGCGGAGTGATCAGCAGGAAGGGCCGAGGCACCGTGACGTGTTCCTGCACGATCACTTTCTCCAGAGCCGACCGTCCCTTGGCGCGCAGGTTCCGGGACATGGACCCAAGATCCCTGCCTGAACGCCAGACACCGCCTACGCTCTGCCACCTAGGCGGTGCCCTCGCTTCTTTGACGAGTGGGCGCACAACCATCATGGCCGAGTCGGCACCGCACCATTTTTGGCCACACCCCGCCTTCCGCGAAGAACAAAGAAAAAGGCCGTCCGGTGGATGTCACCGGACGGCCTTGGATGGCGTAATGGTGGTGGGACAGTCCCCCGCCACCGACAGTAGCATGAATGTACGCAAAACAGGCTGCGCCTACTCTTGCGAGCTGATGCGAAAGGTTTGACCGGGCTGCATCCTACCTCAAAACCCGCTTGGTTCGATCACTTCTCGACGGTCGTGACTGGTGACCAAACTTACCCTTGTCCAAGCGGGGCCAATGCATCCATTTACAGCCAAGGCCTCCCAGACAACCCGCAGGACTTGCCACCTTCCCGAAACATAGCGTTCATGGGCTCCCATTCACCACCAGGAGTTCATCATGACCACCACTACCCACTTCGATCAACTGCACCTCGCCGAGCGCTGGGGCTTGTCAACAGCAACCCTTGAACGCTGGCGCACGAACGGCAACGGTCCGAAGTACATCCGGCTGCCTGGCAAAGTCATCTATCGCCTGTGCGACATCGAGGCCTACGAAAACGAGTTCCTCGTTTCATCGACTGCCGAGCTCCGCAAGCACACGAAGTTGTCCGAGCAGCCAGTGGCCTGGGGGCGGCGCTGCTAGTCAGCACGTGAAGTATCCAGCGCGACCTTTCTGGTGGCCCAATCTCTTTTTCATAACAGCCACAGGTGACCAAGCCTGTCAGGTGAATTAAACTGCAACATTCTGTGCCCAAACCGGAGTCCGAGTAGCCGGATTTCTGGCAAGTAACGTATTAAAGGTGTTCGCGCATGAAGTTGTTTCTGGGCTTTGTTTTGATTTCCGGCGTGGGATGGCTGCTCGACATGGCCTCTTACGCTGGGTTATCTCAACTCTTCGCAGCACCGCCCTCTTACGCGAATTTCATATCCTCAATGGTTGGCGTTACATATGTATGGATAGTCGCACTCAACCGACTTTTTGATCGACGAGAATATGGCCGGTCGATTTATCTTCCTATTTATTGGGGCTATCAGGGAATATCCATTCTTGCATACTCGGCGCTAATCTCCATCGTTGCAGCCTCAGCTTTTAATTTGAAAATTGGACAAATATTTGAGATGCCTTCCGCTCTGGTGGCGAAAATAGTTATTACCGGCCCCAACTTGATAACCAATTTCATTTTCATGTCTTTTTTGACAAAATTGATGAAGTCTAGCGCCAAGAAAAAACATCTGCCATGAAACAGAAAATTTTAGTATTCATCCCATCCTACAGATGCGAAGCACAAATCCGCCGCGTACTCGATCAATTTGATTCAAATGTTCAGGAATGGATTGATACTGTAATGGTCGTTGATAATCAGTCACCCGACCAGACTTTGGAAGCATCGATCGAGCGCGGCAAAGCCGTGCTAACAGATTGCAATTTCATCGTGTGGCGTAACGAAGACAACTATGGCCTAGGTGGCTCACACAAGGCAGCGTTCCGCTATGCAATCGAGCAGGGCTTCGACTATCTAGTCGTATTGCACGGAGATGATCAGGCAAACATCCATGATCTGCTTCCTCAGCTAGAAACAGGCACCCACCTTCAAGCTGACTGCCTCCTGGGTGCAAGGTTTATGCCCGGTAGCCAGCTTAAGGGTTACTCATGGTTCCGCACATTCGGCAACCGCGTTTACAACGCACTGTTCTCGCTTGTGGCACGCAGAGTCATTTATGACCTTGGCTCGGGTCTTAATTTATATCGCATAGAAACTTTCCGAGAATTCTATTTCAAGACCTTCCCTGACGACTTAACCTTCAACTATGTGATGCTCTTAGCGAGCTATTACCATAAACAGAAAGTGCGTTTCTTTCCTATTTCTTGGCGCGAAGAAGATCAACGCTCAAATGTAAAACTATTCCGTCAAGCATTCAAGGTGCTTGGACTACTTGCAGGATATGCTTTGAAGCGAGGTCAATTTATAAACAGGGATCTGCGTGCGCGGGCTTTTGATGCTTACACTGGCCAGATTGTCTATCACCACGAGAAACAGAGCAGATGGGCCACGCATGAGTAAAAGCTTGCGTGTTTACCTAACACTACTGTTAGCCGTAGCCTTCGCGTGGCTTTGGTGGAGTGCATCCGCCGTGGCAGAGATCGCCGAGTCGCACTGGCTGGGTCTGCTTGGTATCAGTACTCTCTACATTTGTTCGCATGTCTTGCGTATGTTCCGATTGGCCCTGCTGACCCTAGACAAACGTAACAGTGCTTTTCCTCTTGTCACCGCACATGCCCTGACAGCCTTTCCTAGCAGCTTTCTGCCGTTCAAACTCGGTGAAGTATTGCGCTTGGCTGCGTTCTTCCGTGTATTTGAAACTCGCCAGAAAGCTATTGCTGTCTGGCTGGCTGAACGATTTGGCGACGTACTTGTCATTACCGCGTTTATTTTGGGTCTTTACCTGCTCGAAATCAACGTACCGCCAGGCATGCGCGCTGTTTTCATTATTTTCGTATTGGCCAGCGGAGTCGGCTTGGCCGGATTGTTAGCAGTAGCAAAGGTATTTGTCTATCTCAACCGCCACCTGGTACTTACAAGTCTGTCACCGCGTGGTCTGCTGCTTTTACGCACAAGCCATGTTCTGCGCAGCCTCGAGACGAGTATTCACAGGTCTCTTGAGGGACGGGTATCAGCCTTCCTGCTCCTGTCAGTGTTGATCTGGTCCTTCGAAATACTCGCCCTATCGCTTTTTATCAGCCTGCTCTCTATCGGGGAACCAGATTTCGCTGAGCTTTTTGCTTCTGGACTGCTGGCCAGCTTGCCTAGTGGCAGTCAAAGTGCTTTTGGTATTTACCAGTCCTTGGCTCTCGTTGCACTTACTGTCGTGTTTCTGCTGGCGGTCTGGCTCGCAGCGCGCTTCAAAATAACAAGACTTTGACATGACAGATATTCATTCAAAACTACTCCTCATAGTCGATGACCGCGAGTTCACCAGCGGAGAAGTCCGTAGTCTGGTTGGGGTCCGCCGTTTTGGTGAGATCATCTTTAAGCGTCGTCCTTTATATGAGCATTTTCGCGACGCCTTGCCTGCTTGGGCCAAACAGCGTTTGGTCCGCCTGAAAACTGCCTCCGATCTTGCAGCATTACGCTCTACCTTAGAAAACTGCAGCGAAGATACGGCTGCTTGTGTGATTGCAGGGCGGACTGGTTTTCCTAGAGGCGATTTTCTCACGCAACTGATTGAACGTCTGCCCTATGCCGAAGAAGACTTCACCGAGACACTCTACAAACCTCTAATAGTGTTTTGGCGCAACGCGCACGACCTCGTAGATCATTGGGCAGAATTCACATCCTCGCCAATACATACTTGGGAGCAATCTTGGCAACACAGCCAGCGACTACAGTCTCTGCAACCGCTCAATCTAGGGAATATCCGCGAATTCCTATCGTTCAGTAGTGGCTCGACTGCGACGCGGCACTTTAACGAAGTATTGATCGACGCTTATTACTATACAAAAAGCTCGACCGATAAGCGCAAAATGCAGGCAGAGTACTCGTTCTATGGGCTAGCCCCTGAGCGCATGCGTCCATGGCTGATTCAGTCATTCGACTTCAAAGATGAAGGGGAGCGTGCCTCATATAAAATGTTGCGCTATTACCTCGCCGACGCCGCGCTTCAATGGGTTCATGGCGCGTTCGAGGCAGACACCTTCGAGCCTTTTGTCGAGCGGCTATTGTTTTTCATCTCCGATCGACCTAAGCAGCCTTGTCACAAGGAGCACTCGGGCGCGATGGCCCAAGACCTGTTTGTCACCAAACTTGAAAGACGGATTAAAGAATTCTTATCGATGTCGGAGGGACAGAGGATTAACCAGTTGGCATCTAGTTCATCCCCAGAGCTTGATCTTAACCACCTTCTAAACCGGTACCTGAAACTCTATAAGCGCTTCGAAAAAGCCTTCTCTTTCGATTACCGTGTGGTTGGTCATGGTGACCCATGCTTTTCCAACGTCCTCTATGATCAGCAGCGCTACCTACTTAAGTTGATCGACCCCAAGGGCGCTTTGTCCGAGGAAGAGCTCTGGACTCACCCGTTGTACGATTTGTGCAAAATCTCTCATAGCGTGCTGGGCGACTACGACTTCATCAACAACGGCCTCTACACCGTAGGTTTCGCCGATAACAATGAATTAGTGCTGAGTTTCAGCCATACGAACCATGGCAGCCTAAAGTCAATTTTCCTCAAGCAGGTGAAATCAATAGGGCACGATGTTCGCATCATGCGCCTGGGTGAGGCTTCACTATTTTTGTCGATGTTGCCACTTCACATCGACTATCCAAACAAGGTGCTCGCCTTTATGTTGAATGCACGCCATATACTTAATGAGGTTGAAAGTGATTAATCATACAGAAGAAATTGATGGCACCTTGGTGGTCGATATCGATGGCACGCTTTGTGGCATTAAGACTCCCGAGCAGTCCTATTCTGATCTGCAGCCACGGAAGGAAATGCTACAAAAGCTTGCAGAGTACCGGCAGAAAGGCTACCGGATCTTATTGTTCACTTCACGAAACATGAATACCTATAAGAACAATCTTGGTCTGATCAATAAGCACACGGCACCGGTGTTGCTGGAGTGGCTGGCAAAATGGGAGGTCCCTTACGATGAAATCCTGTTTGGCAAACCATGGCCTAGAAAACGCGGTTTTTATATCGACGATCGAACGGTCCGTCCGGACGAGTTCCTACGCCTGAGCGAGGAAGAAATTCAAGAATTGCTCGGTCAGGAATAGGAAGAGACCCATGTCACTTAACGTAGTCATCACCATGGCAGGACGTGGATCTCGGTTTTATGAAGCGGGCTATACAGTCCCGAAATACGAAATCATCGCGCACGACCGCAGCTTATTCGAATGGTCGATGCTTTCCCTCAAAAACTTCTTGACGTCAGATAGCCGAGTCATCTTTGTCTGCCTTGAGGAGAACAAGTCGTCGGACTTTGTCCTTCAAAAGACTAAAGAGCTTGGAATTACTGATGTTCACATCATTGAGCTCGAGGAGATCACTGATGGACAAGCAACGAGCGCTTATTTGTCTCGAGAAGATTGGAATCCTGAGTGGCCGCTTCTGATTTACAACATCGATACGTACGTCAAGCCTCACGCGCTACAACCTCGCGATATTCGGCCAGGCTCAGATGGTTGGGTGCCATGCTTCAAAGTTCCAGGAGAACACTGGAGTTTTGTCAAGCTCGGTGATGATGGCTGGGCAGTCGATCTCGCCGAAAAGCAACGTATCTCCGACTATGCGTCGATCGGCTTGTATTGGTTTAGCCGTGCTGGTCGATATGTTGAGCTCTATGACCGTTTTTTCAGCGACCCAAAGAACCTCGTCCGTGGAGAAAAGTATATCGCTCCGCTTTATCGGCAATTAATTGCTGAAGGCGGCAAGGTGTCCTTGTCGGACTTGCACCTATTCGACGTGCACGTTCTAGGGACACCTGCTGAGCTTGACCGGTTCCGTCAACTACCCACTGGAGAGTTGTAAAGTCGAGTTTCGGCGATCATTTGGTCGATGCGCGAGCGAAAGAAATCATCGGTGGCGGGGCAAGCGAACATCACGGCAGAACTTCCAGAAATCAGCCGCTATTGGATATCAAACTGGGAGTTCGCACCATCGGCAATCACCCCAGAACGCCAGTATTTATGCGGGTTGTGGGGGGTGTTCAGGGGTAAGCGCTTGGTGATCCCGTCTTGACGTGGGAATTCAGACGAGACGGGAAGCTTGCCAGCGATGGGGTAGCAGTTCGCCAACACGACTGGCCGGCTGGGTCGGCAGGCGAGTCAGGACGTCCTTCAGGTATTCAAGGGGTTCGTGGCCATTGAGTTTGGCCGACTGCACAAGGCTCATGATGGCCGCGGCCCGTTTTCCCGCACGCAGGCTACCCGCGAACAGCCAGTTCTTGCGCCCGAGTGCGATGGGCCGGATGCGGTTCTCGATCCAGTTGTTATCGATCGGCACCTGGCCATCGGTGAGGTAATGGGTCAGCGCCGCCCAGCGTTTCAAGCTGTAGTCTATGGCCCGGGCGGTGGCCGAACCATTCGGGACCCGCTGTCGTTGCTGGGTCAGCCAGGCATGCAGCTCATCGGCAATCGGTTTCGCTTTTGCCTGGCGAATCCGTAACCGCTCATCAAGGCTCAAGTCGGCGACCTCCCGCTCGATGTCGTAGAGCCTGCCGAAGAGATCCAGTGCCTGGCCGGCAATCTGGCTCAGGTTCTGGCTGTGGAGGTCGAAGAACTTCCGACGGGCATGGGCCATGCAGCCGGCTTCGGTGAGTCCCTTGGCCAAGAGCGCCTTGTAGCCCGAGTAGTCATCGCAAATCAGCGTACCGCGCCACTGTTCCAGGAAGTCCTGGGCATGCTGGCCGGCCCGGCTTTCGGTGAAGTCATAGACCACGGCCTTCATCGGCTCGAAGGCGCCGACGCTGTAGGACCAGAGATAAGCCCGGTGGGTCTTGCCAGCGCCGGGATCGAGCATGGCCACCGGGGTCTCATCGGCATGCAGGACCCGGTGGCCAAGCATCTCATCTTTCAGAGCATCGACCAGGGGCTGCAGGGCGACACCGCACTGCCCGACCCACTGGGCCAGGGTGGAACGGGGAATCGGGAGTCCCGCCCGGCCGAAGATAGCCTCCTGGCGATAGAGCGGAACATGGTCGAGGTATTTGGCGATCAGCACCTGGGCGAGCAGGCCGGTGGTCGGGATGCCCTTGTCGATCACATGGGCCGGCACCGGCGCCTGGATCAGGGTCTCGCATGCCGCGCACACCCCGGCGCGTGTCAAGATAGTTGTCGCCTCGGTCATGCAGCCAGTTGGTCGATATGGACCTCCTGGGCCGTGCCGGCTTTTGCGGCGGGCTCACGCTCTGGGTTGAGCGTGACGAACTCGATCGGCGAC
>JAEZKX010000406.1 GCA_023436025.1 Pseudomonadota bacterium
CGGCACGCCTAGGCCACGTCCCGGGGTGGCGGCGCCAGCCGCGATCTTGGCTCGCCTGGCGCGTTTCGCCGGGCTGCGCGCGCGCAGCCACGACGCGCCAGCGAGGCGGGCACGCGGGCTGCATACCTGCAGTGGACGGACGCCGCGGCCGTGCAGCAGTCCTTGCCCCGGTCGTCGCTGGTGCGGGGGGCTGCATTCCTTGCAAGCGCGCAAGCAAGGCGGTGCTTCAGTCCCTGGCTTCCTGCAGCGCCGCTTCGATGGCAGCGCGCACACGCGCCACCGTCAGCGCCACCGGCTGGCGCGGGCCGGTGCGCAAGTCCTGTTCGGCCGCCGCCGCTTCGGCGGCCAGCGCCTTGGCGGCGAGGTTGGCGGCCATGCCCTTGACCGAATGCACCAGCACCGCCAGGTCCGCCGGCGACCGGGCATCGCCGCCGGCCAGCTGGCGCAGCGCGTCTTCCAGGTTGCCGCGGAACACCGGCAGCACGCTGCGCAGCAGCGCTTCGTCGCCGCCCAGGCGGCGCAGTGCATCGGCGCGGTCGAACACCGGCAGCGCGTCCGGCGGGGGCGCGGGCCGTCCATTCGCCATGGCACCGCGCGAACGCGCCAGGCAGGCGAGGATGACCGCCACCACGTCGGTGATCACGAACGGCTTGGCCACGTGCTCGTTCATGCCCGCGGCCAGGCAGGCTTCGCGGTCGGTGTCCATCGCGTTGGCCGTCATGGCGATGATGGGCAAGGCATCGCGGTCGTGGGTGCGGCGCAGTTCGCGCGTGGCCGCCAGGCCGTCCAGCACCGGCATCTGCACGTCCATCAGCACCACGTCGTAGGGCGTGCCCCCCAGCACGCGATCGACGGCGAGGCGGCCGTTCTCCACCACCTCCACCTGCGCGCCCTGGCGCGAGAGGAGCTCCCGCGCGATCTGCTGGTTGACCGGGTTGTCCTCGGCCAGCAGCAGGCGCAGGCCCGCCAGCGGCCCGGGGCGGGTCGGCGCCGCGCCGGGTGCGGCCGCCTGGGCGCTGCGCTGCACCCGCAGCACGGCATCGCGCAGCATGCCGGCGGTGACCGGCTTGACCAGGAAGCCATCGAGCAGCGCCTTGTCCTGCGCCGATCGGCTCTCCAGCATCTCGCGCCCATGCGCGGTGACCATGATGACCAGCGGCGGGCGCGCCGGCAGGGGCAGCGCGCGGATGCGGGCGCAGGTCTGCCAGCCGTCCATGCCGTGCATCACCCAGTCGACGAAGATGGCCTCGTACGACAGCCCCAGGCCGGCGGCTGCCTCGATGCGCGCCACCGCCTGCGGGCCGTCCTGCGCCGTGTCGGCCTGCCAGCCCGCGGTGCGGCACAGCGCCGCCAGCGTGTCTCGCGCGAGCGGGTTGTCGTCGACGATCAGCACCCGCCGCTGCCCTGGCTGCGGGGGCAGTGTCGCCGCGGGCGGCTCGGCAGGCAGCGGGGCCAGCGGCAGCCGCACCGTGAACCAGAAACGGCTGCCCACGCCCGGCGTGCTCGCCAGCTGCAGTGACGACCCCATCAGCTCGGTGAGCCGGCGGCAGATGCCCAGGCCCAGGCCGGTGCCGCCGTAGCGGCGGGCGATGTCGTCGCTGGCCTGCACGTAGTCGGAGAACAGGCGCTGCTGCAGCTCCGGCGCGATGCCGATGCCGCTGTCTTCCACCGCGAACTCCACGGCGGCATGTCCGTCTTCCAGGCCCGCCAGGCGCGTGCGCACCACGACTTCGCCGCGCTCGGTGAACTTCACCGCGTTGCCGCCCAGGTTGATGAGGATCTGGCGCAGCCGCATGTCGTCGCCGACCAGCGCGTCGGGCACCCGCGAATCGAGGTCGTACAGCACCTCCAGGTCGCGTTCGCCGACGTTGCTGGCGAGGATGACCGAGAGGTCGGCCAGCATCTTCTCCAGCGAGAAGGGCCGGCGCTCCAGCCGCATCTTGCCGGCCTCGATCTTGGAGAAGTCGAGGATGTCGTTCAGCAGGCTCAGGAGCGCGCGGGCGGCGCTCTCGGCCTTGCCGGCGTAGTCCTCCTGCACCGGCGAGAGATCGGTGGTGCGCAGCAGCGTGAGCATGCCCAGCACGGCGTTCATGGGCGTGCGGATCTCGTGGCTCATGCTGGAGAGAAAGCGGCTCTTGGCGCCGCTGGCCTGCTGCGCCTCTTCCTTGGCGCGGATCAGCGCCGCTTCTTCCTGCTTGCGCCGCGTGATGTCGCGCGCGATGCCCAGCAGGCCGATGGCCTGGCCGTCGTCGCCGCGGATCGCGATCTTCACCACCTCGGCGTGGCGCGGCTCGCCATCGGCACCGAGTTGGCGGCTCTCGTACGACAGCGGCATGTCGGACGACAGGGCGCGCTGGTCCGTCTCGGCATGCGCGCGCGCGACCTCGGGGCCCCACAGCTGCGCCGCATCGCGGCCGATGATCTCGGCCTCGGTGCGGCCGTGGTGGCGCTGGAACGCGGGATTGGCCAGCAGATAGGTGCCGCCGGCGTCCTTCAGCCACACGCGGTCCGGCAGGTTGCGCACCAGCGCGCTGAGCTGTGTCTTCTTGTGGGCGAGCGCCTCCTGCGCCTGCGCATAGGCCGTCATGTCGGTGAAGGTGCGCACCACCCCGCCATCGGGTAGCGGCCGCGTGGTGACATCGAAGGTGCGGCCGTCGCGGGTCTTGCGCACGTAGGTCTCCGGGCCGCTTAGCGGCGGCAGCTTGTCGCCCACGGCGACATAGCCCCGCGCCACGGCGTCGACGTAGGCGAAGTCGGGGCCGAAGTCGCCCCGTTCGATCTGGAAGCGCACCACGCGGTCCATGGTGGGTTTCTCGGCCAGGACCGCGTCGGGCAGGTCCAGCAACTCCTGGTAGCGGCGGTTCCAGGACACCAGCCGCCCGCTGGCGTCGATGACCGAGATGCCCTGGCTCATGGTGTCCATCGTGATCTGCAGCGCCCGCGTCTTCTCGCTCAGCGCCTGCTGAGCCTGCACGTAGGCGGTGACGTCGGAGTAGGTGCGCACGGCACCGCCATCGGGCAGGAGCTGCGTGGCGATCTCTAGCACCTTGCCGTCGCGCGTGGGCCGCAGGTAGCTGTGGTTGGCGAACAGGCAGGCGCGGTAGCCATCTTCCGTCTCCACGTGCGCTGGCAGCGTGCCGGGCAGCACGTCGCCGCGCTGCTGCTGGAAGCGGATCACGTCCATCATGTGCACCGCGCCGGCCAGCATCTCGTCGGGCAGGTCCAGCAGCGCCAGCGCCTGCTTGTTGAACAGGATGATGCGGCCGTCCGCGTCGTAGCGCAGGATGCCGCGGCCGGCGTTGTCCAGGGTGAGCTGCAGCGATTCCTCGAAGCGCTTGAGCGTGCTGATGTCGATGAAGGCGTAGAACACGGTGCCATCGCGCGCCGGCCGCGCCATCACGCGGCAGCTGCCGGCAGCCGGCAGCGGCAGCTCGAACGGCGCACCGGAGAAGCGCAGGTGGTCGCGCAGCACCGCCGTGCCCCGCTCGCGGCGTGCCTCGTCGGCCGAAGTGCCGGACGCCGCCCAGGCACGCGCATAGAGCTCCGGCAGCGTGGAGCCGGCCACCACCTGGGGTTCGGGCAGGTGGAGCAGCTGGCAGAAGCTGGGATTGGCCCAGAGCACGCGGCCCGCGCCGTCGCACACGACCAGGCCCTCGGGCACGTATTCCAGGAGTTCGCCGCCCAGGGTGCCGCCGAAGTCCAGGGCCGGCGGCGTGGCCGGCAGGGGCGCCAGCGTGCGCCAGGTGCGGATGCGCCCGAATCCCGGCGCCGGCAGCGAAGCCACGCGCAGCCGCGTGCCGCGGTGCTCGAACTCGAACGGCTGGGTTTGCGTGCGGTGCCGCTGCACCGCGCCCTGGATGTAGCGGTCGATGTCGGCCCGCTCGTCGCCGGCCAGGCGGCAGGCGTAGAAGCGGCGCAGGTTGTGGACGTAGTCCTCGCCCTGGAAGATGTGCCCCTGCTGTTCGGGGAACAGGCGCAGGTAGGTCTGGTTCCACACCAGGGTACGGTCCTGCGGGTCGAAGGCGAGCATGGCCACCTCGATGCCGTCCAGCACGGCGGCCTGCAGCTGCAGGTGCGCCAGCCAGGCAGCGTCGCCCCCGGAAGCCTGGGTGGGAAGTACGGGAATCGCGGTCGTCAAGAAAGAACCGGGCGGTCGATGGGTCGGGTCGTCATGGCCGGGGCTGGGGTGGGCGGCAATCGCCGGGGCCTGGCCCGTCGGCATGCTAGCAACACCCGGGCGCTGGAAGGACTTTGGTCGTCAGGTCTTGAAAATCTCGCGCTTGCCTTAAACTACCCGGTCCTGGGGCTGCACCGGTTTCGACGTGGGTTCGGACACGCAGCAGGGCATGTCGAGGCTCAGCTACCTCGTAAATCCAACTGAAACAAACCAACTGCGAACGACGAACGTTTCGCCCTCGCCGCTTAAACACCGGTGAGCCTTGCAACGGTTGGCCGATGGGCCGGGCTTGAGGAGCAATCCGACTAGCTGCAAGGTAATCTACATTGGCTGGCCCCCCTCCGGGTACCTTGGGTGGGGGCGAGATCATAGGGTGCTGGCTGCCATCGAAGCGTGCGACTGCGCGTCGGAGGCGGTGAGAACCAAAACAGATCGCTAAACATGTAGAACTGTTCGTGAAAGGCTTGCGGACGCGGGTTCAATTCCCGCCAGCTCCACCATAACAACATCCAAGGCCGTCCGGTGACATCCACCGGACGGCCTTTTTCCTTGGTGCATCAATGACTTGCGGTCTGGTTTTGTCCGACCTCATCCATTGACATCCAGTCGATGGGCGGGGAACAATCCGGGGAACAAAGCGAAAAAAGTCGAAGCGGAAGGGGGTGTTCCCCGGTCCGGGCGACCGGGGGACAGATGCTGACCGACAAACACTGCAAGAGCGCCACTTGCCCGCCTGACAAGAAGCGGGTTCGGCTCACGGACTCCGGGGGGCTCTACCTGGAGATCAGCCCCGCAGGGTCGAAGCGGTGGTTCTGGAAGCTGTACGCCGACGGCAAGGAAAGCCGGATGGCCCTGGGGAGCTATCCCGCGGTCAGCCTGGCAGAGGCCCGCCGCGCCCGGGATGCCGCTCGGCTGCAGAAGCACGAGGGGAAGAACCCCATCCAAGTCCGGAAGGTGGAGAAGCTGAAGGCCAGCAACCCTGGCGCCTCGATCTTCCGCGACGTTGCCTTGGAGTGGCATGGCAAGCAGTCCTCCCAGTGGAGCGCTGGGCATGCTACCCGGGCGCTTCGCCAGCTGGAGCGGGATCTGTTCCCCTGGATCGGGGAACGCCCGCTCGCCGAAATCCAGCCCACGGAACTCCTGGCCACGGTCCGGAAGATCGAAGAACGGGGAGCCCTCGGCGCGTGTCAAGATAGTTGTCGCCTCGGTCATGCAGCCAGTTGGTCGATATGGACCTCCTGGGCCGTGCCGGCTTTTGCGGCGGGCTCACGCTCTGGGTTGAGCGTGACGAACTCGATCGGCGAC
>JAEZKX010000342.1 GCA_023436025.1 Pseudomonadota bacterium
GGGCGGTGCGATGGCGCTCGCCCCGGTAGGAGATCGTGCCGCTGCCATGCAGCAGGCGATAGGCGCGCACCACGCCGTCGCCGCCGCGATGGAAGCCGGCGCCGCCCGAGCCGGCGCGCACCGCGACCCGCTCCACGCGGATCGGCGCCTGCGCTTCGATGGCTTCGGCCGGCGTGCTGCGCGCATTGCCCACGTCGGTGGACATGCCGGCACCGCCGTCGGCCCAGGGGGCGCCGCCGGCCGCCGAGGCGACGATCTCGGTGAGCAGCCAGGGCCGCCCGTCGGGCCAGGTGCCGCCCAGCGACAGCACCACCACCTCGCCGGCGTTCGGCGCGGGGATGCGGGCCGGCAGGGCGCGGGCCCAGGCCCCCAGCAGCGCATTGGCCAGCAGCTTGACGAGGTTGGTGCGCGCGTTCACGGCGGCGGGGAACTGCGGATCGACGATGCTGCCGGGCCGCGACACCACGTCGAGCACGGCGAGCGCGCCGTCGTTGCAGGGGGCGCGCGGCGCCAGCATGTGCGCGAAGTACGCGACCGCCGCCTGCACCGCGCCGGGCGCGGCGTTGACCGGACCCTGCGTCTGGTCGGCGCAGCCGGTGAAGTCGAGCGTGGCACGGTTGCCTCGCTTGCGGATGCACACCGCCACCTGCACCGGCGTGTCGGTGAGGCCATCGCCATCGAGCGCGTCCTCGAAGCTGTAGTCGCCGTCGGGCGCGGCGGCCAGCGCTGCGGCCACCGCGTCCTGCGAGGCCTGCAGCGCCGCGGCGCAAGCATCCGCCGCGCCGGCTTCGCCTCGCCAGAGCTGCGCCAGCTCGGCGCCGCCCTGTTCCAGGCAGGCCCATTGCGCCGCCAGGTCGCCTTCCAGGTTGTCCGGCATGCGGCTGTTCGCGCGCAGCAGGCGCAACAGCGCCGTGTCGATCACGCCACCCTGGTACAGCCGGATCGGCGGGATCCGCAGGCCCTCCTGCTGGATGCTGGTGGCATGCGGCGGGACCGACCCCGGCGCGATGCCGCCGACGTCCTGGTGGTGCAGCACGCAGGCCGCCAGCGCGATAACCTGGCCGTCCAGCCACACGGGACGCACCAGCGTGAGGTCGGGCAGGTGGGTGCCGCCGTGCCAGGGATCGTTCAGCACGAAGCCGTCGCCTTCGGCCATGTGGGCCACCGGATAGGCCTTTAGCAAGCCTCGCACCGCCGGCGACAGGCTGCCCAGGAGCAGCGGCAGGCTGCGGGCCTGGGCCACCAGGCGGCCGTCCGGCAGGAAGATCGCGGCGGCGCAGTCCATGGCTTCGCGCACCACGCTGGAGACGGCGTGCTCCACCAGCGTCCGCTGCATGCGGTCGGCCAGCCGCTCCAGGCGCTGCGGCAGCGCGTCGGCATCGGCGGGCAAGCCGTCGGCGGACGATGGCGGCGGCTGCAGGCCCAGCGAGCGCACGGTCGCGAGGGTGCGTTCGTACTCGCCGGCGCCGGGCAGCACCACATGCGAGCATGCCACCACCAGGGCCGGCCAGCGTCGCCGGATGGCTTGCGCCAGCTGTTCCTCGTGGGCCGGATTGCGATGCGAGAACAGCAGGCAGATGGCGACGGCCTGCGGCGCCGGCTGCTGCGCCGCCAGCGCGGCGAGCACGGCGTCGACATCGAGGGCTTCCACTTCGACGCCCTGGGCGTCGATGCGGCCGGCCACCTCGATGCGGCGTCCGGGCGGCAGCAGCCGCACCCAGGGCGAGACACCGACGTGCATCGCGTAGGGATCCTCGCGGTTCTGCCGCGCCAGCGTCAGCACGTCGGCGAAGCCGCGGGTGCACAGGAGGACGAGGTCGCGCATGGCGTCAGAAGCGGTCGGGGCGGAACGGCGTCAGGTCCACCTGCGGCGCGCGGCCGGCCACCAGGTTGGCCACTTCGCGCCCGGTGCTGGCGCCCATGCACATGCCCATGTGGCCATGGCCGAAGGCCAGGAAGGCGTTGTCGGCATGGCGCGTGCGACCGATCACCGGCAGGCTGTCCGGCATGCAGGGGCGATGGCCCATCCACTCGGTGGTCTCGCTGGTGTCCAGGTGCGGAAAGAGTTGCTTGCCCAGTTGCAGCAGCGCCTGGGCCCGTTCGTAGCGCGGCGCCGCCTCGAGGCCGGCGAACTCCACGGTGCCCGCCAGGCGCAGGCCCATGGCCATGGGATTGACCATGAGGTTGTTCTCCACCGCCATCACCGTGTGGCGCAGGCTCAGGTTCGAGCTGCGCACGGTGACGTGGTAGCCGCGCTGGGTCTCCAGCGGAACGCGCGAGCCCAGTTGCCGGGCCAGCGTTCCCGACCAGGCGCCGGCGGCCACGACCACCGCATCCACCGGCGTGCGGGTGCCGCTCGCGCCGATCACCGCGGTGACCTGCCCGCCCTGGCGCTCGAAGCCGGTGACGCGGTCGCGCACCGAACGCGCGCCACGCTGCTCGCAGGCCGCGTGCAGGGCCTTCACCAAGGCCGAGGGGTCGAGCGTCGAACCGTTCTCGGGCGCGCGGATGCCGAAGCGGAAGCGGCCCTTGAGGTCGGGCTCGATGGCTTCGAGTTCGTCCTGGCCCACGTCCTCCAGCTTGACGCCCAGCGAGCGCCGCAGGTTCATGCCCCAGGCCCATTGCGCGGCCTTGTCGCGCGAAGAAAAGACATACAGGCAGCCGGTGCGGCGCACCAGGTGCTCCGCCTGCGCGTCGCGCAGCAGCGGCTCGTAGCACTCGAAGATGGGCGTCAGCAGGCTGCGCAAGGCGGTGGCGATGCGCGTGACCTCCTCACGCGAGGAATGCCGCAGCATCCGCACCAGCCACGGCACCACCACGGGCGCATAGCGCCAGCGCACGGTCAGCGGCCCCAGCGGATCGAGCAGCCAGTTGGGGACGCGTTTCCACATGCCGGGCATGCCCACGGGCAGGCAGGCGCTCGGCGACAGGGAGCCGGCATTGCCGAACGAACAGGCTTCGCCGGCGGGGAGGGGATCGAAGAAGGTGACCTGGTGACCGTCGCGCTGCAGCCAGGAGGCGCTGCAGGCTCCGACGATGCCGGTCCCGATGACGGCAACATGCATGGGCGCGATTCTTCGACCCGGCATGCCATGAGGCAAACGAATTCATCTGATACTCGCATCAAGGATCCTGATCCCCGCGCGAATTCCGCTGCAAAATGGTGCGTCGATGAACATCAGTCTCCGCCAGTTGAAGGCGTTCTCTGTGGTCGCGCGCACTGGAAGCTTCACCTTGGCCGCGCGCCAGCTCCACCTGACACAGTCGGCCGTGAGCATGCTGGTCCAGCAGCTGGAGCAGACGGCCGGCGTGCGCCTGTTCGATCGCACGCGCAACGCGGTCATCCTCACGGAAGCCGGCCAGCAACTGCTGCCGCTGGCGCGCCGCATGCTCGAAGACCTGCGCCAACTGGAAGAAGGCGCGAGCGACCTGCGCACCCTGCGCAGCGGCGTGCTGCGGGTGGCCGCGCCGCAGCTGCTGGCCTGCACCCTGATCGCCGATGCGCTGGCCCGCTTCGAGCAGGCGCATCCGTCGATCGGGCTGCGCCTGCTGGATGCGGGGGCCGATGACATCGTGCCGGCGGTGCGCCGCGGCGATGTCGAACTGGGCGTCGGGCCCGAGCGGGCCACCGGGGAGGACGTGACGCGCAGCTTCCTGATGCGCACGCCGATGCGTCTGGCCTGCGCCGCCTCGCACCGCTTCGCCGGCCGGCAGACGGTGTCGTGGCAGGAACTGCGCGACGAGCGCTGGGTGGTGTACCTCGGCGACTTCTCGCGCTACGTGGAGCAGCGCCTGCAGGAGCACGACGCCTCGCTGTCCATGCGCACGGCCACCGAAGTCCGCTACCTGACGACGGCACTGGCGCTGGTGGGCGCCGGCATGGGCGTGGCCTCGGTCCCCGACTATGCGAGCGCGTTCTGCGAAACCTTCGGCGTGCGCCTGGTCGGCCTGCGCGCGCCGGTGCTCAACCGGGACTTCTTCATCTACCAGCGCAGGGGCCTGGCGCTGTCGCCCGCCGCCGAGGCCTTCGCCAGTCTGCTGGCCTGAGGCGGCGGCCGCGCGGCGGGGGCGCCGGCCACGCGGGTGGAGCGCTCAGGAACGCTCGCGCGCCACCAGCCGCATGCCGGGCATCAGTTCGGCCGCCAGCTCGGGCCGCTCCAGGGCGTAGTCCAGGTTCATGCGCGCGATCTCGACATGCTCCTCGCCGAGGGCCTGCGCGCGCGAGCCCTGCCCCTTGGCGATCGCCGTCACCAGGGCATGGTGGATGCGGTGGGCCAGCTGCATCAATTGCTGCCCCTCCTGCATGGACGACTGCATCGGCAGCATGGCGCTGGGCGCCGCGAAGGGTTGACCGCCCAGGACTTCCATGACCCGGCGCACCGCCGTGTTGCCGCAGCCCTCGAGGATCAGGCGGTGGAAGCGGTCGTTCATCTCCACGTAGGCGGTGTAGTCGTCCAGGCTCATGCTCGGCTTGTTGACCACCGCGTCGCCCTCCTCCAGGCACTCCTGCAAGTCGCGCAGCAGCTGGCGCGACGGCCCCTGCTCGGCCAGCAGGCGCGCCGCGTAGCCTTCGATCACGCCGCGCAGCTGGATCGCGTCGGCGATCTCCTGCGAGGTGAAGCGCCGCATCTGGTAGCCGCCGGAGGGCGACGGCTCGATCAGGCCCTCGTGCTCCAGGCTGGCCAAGGCCAGGCGCACCGGCGTGCGCGAAGCGCCCAGCCGCTCGGCCAGCGGAATCTCCGCCAGGCGTTCGCCAGGCCGGAATCCCCCCTTGAGGATCATGTCCCGCAGCTGGACCAGCACACGCGATTGTTGGGAGTCCATGGGGGGCGGATTGTAGGCACGAAGCCAGCGGTGCACGCAAGATTGCACCGCGCCCTTAACACTGCATGCAATGCGGGCAACACCATCGCCAATGCCCTTGGTGAACGCACCAGCGCGGATCAACGCTGCGCACCAAATTAGTGACTAATGCTACGTCCTCACCGAAATTCCCCCGCCGCGAGGTGGCTGGATTGAGGGATTTCCCTAGGAGCATGCTCAGGCATTGCGGATTTTTTCTTGACCTACATCAAGCCATGCCAAGACACTGCATGCAATTGCATGCACACCTTGTCTTGATGGAGAACCCATGATCAGCGCCGAACAGAACGATTTCATCACCCGGGTCGGCCCCGGAACCCCGGCCGGAGCCCTGCTGCGCCGCTACTGGCAGCCGGTCGCCCTGGTCGACGAGCTCGCGGGACCGCGTCCGGTGAAGGCCGTCCAGCTGATGGGTCAGCACTTCGTGCTGTTCCGCGACGAGAAGGGCGAGCTGGGCCTGCTGGACCGCGACTGTCCGCACCGCGGCGCCGACCTTTCCTTCGGCCGCGTCGAGAACGGCGGCCTGCGCTGCCCCTTCCACGGCTGGCTGTTCGACGTCAAGGGCACCTGCCTGGAGACGCCGGCGGAACCCGAGGGCAGCAAGCTGTGCACCCGCATCAAGCAGTCGGCCTACCCGGTGGTGGAAAAGGCCGGCGTGATCTTCGCCTACATCGGCGAAGGCGAGCCGCCCGCCTTCCCCGAGTTCGACTGCTTCGTCGCGCCCGAGAGCCACGTGTTCGCCTTCAAGGGACTGTTCGAGTGCAACTGGCTGCAGGCCCTGGAAGTCGGCATCGACCCGGCCCATGCCTCCTACCTGCACCGCTTCTTCCAGGACGAGGACACCTCCGAGAGCTACGGCAAGCAGTTCCGCGGCGCCTCGGCGGACTCCGACATGCCCATCACCAAGGTGCTGCGCGAGTACGACCGGCCCGACATCAGCGTGGAGCCCACCGACTACGGCCTGCGCCTGACCGCCCTGCGCCAGCTCTCCGAGGCCACCACCCACGTGCGCGTCACCAACGTGGTGTTCCCGCAGGCCTTCGTCATCCCGATGAGCGCGGAGATGACCATCTCGCAATGGCACGTGCCGGTGGACGACACCCACTGCTACTGGTACGCCATCTTCACCAGCTTCACCGGCCCGGTGGACAAGAAGCAGATGCGCGAGCAGCGCCTGGAGCTGTACGAGCTGCCCGACTACACCTCGCGCAAGAACAAGCGCAACAACTACGGCTACGACGTCCAGGAACAGCTCACCGAAACCTACACCGGCATGGGCATGGACATCAACGTGCACGACCAGTGGGCGGTGGAGTCGCAGGGCCCGATCCAGGACCGCACCCGCGAGCACCTCGGCACGACCGACAAGGGCATCATCGCCTACCGCCGCCTGCTGGTGAAGGCGATCGAAGCCACCCAGGCCGGCGAGAAGGCGCCCATGCTGATCGACGCCGAGCAGGCCCGTGCCTTCGCCGGCCCGCCCTCCATCGACGGCATCAGCGCCCAGAAGGACGCGGTCACCTACTGGAAGGACGCCGACCTGGAGCGCCGCAGGAAGTCCGACTGGGCCTCCGCCCGCCTGGCTGGGCAGGCATGAGCGGCTTCGTCGACCGCTTCGGACTCTGGTCCGACGACCAGCAGCGCCAGGCCGCGGAACTGGCCAGGCGCCTGGAGGCGGGCGAAGTGGACGTGGTGCGCTTCGCCTGGCCCGACCAGCACGGCATGCTGCGCGGCAAGACCCTGGTGGCCGACGAGGCCCGGGGCGCGCTGCGCGCCGGCGTCAACCTCACCTACACCCTGCTGGCCAAGGACACCTCGCACAAGACGGTGTTCCCGGTGTTCTCCACCGGCGGCGGCTTCGCGGTGGAGGGCCTGCAGGGCGGCGCCGACTTCACCATCGTCGCCGACCCGTCGACCTTCCGCATCCTGCCCTGGGCATCGCGCACCGGCTGGGTCCTGTGCGATGCCTACATGCCCGACGGGCGGCCCTGCCCGTTCGCCACGCGCAGCATCCTGCAGCGCGCGCTGCGGCAGCTCGACGGCCTGGGCCTGGACTTCGTCGCCGGCCTGGAAGTGGAGTTCCACGTCTTCAAGCTCGACGACCCGCGCATGGGCCTGGCCGATTCCGGCCAGCCGGGCACGCCGCCCGCCGTCTCGCTGCTGTCGCACGGCCACCAGTACCTGACCGAGCTGCGCTACGACCGCGTCGACGCGGTGATGGAGCTGCTGCGCTCGCAGCTGCTGGCCCTGGGCCTGCCGCTGCGCTCGCTGGAGATCGAGTTCGGCCCCAGCCAGTTCGAGCTCACCTTCGGGCCCACGGTGGGCCTGCTGCCGGCCGACACCATGGTGCTGCTGCGCAGCGCGATCAAGCAGATCTGCCAGCGCCAGGGCCTGCATGCCACCTTCATGTGCCGCCCGAAGATCCCGAACGTGATGTCCAGCGGCTGGCACCTGCACCAGTCGATGCGGCGCAAGTCCGACGGCGTCAACGTGTTCATGCCGCAGGAAGAAGGCGCCGACCTCAGCCCGCTCGGCCTGAACTACCTGGCCGGCCTGAAGGAACATGCCTGCGGCGCCGCGGTGCTGGCCAGCCCCACGATCAACGGCTACCGCCGCTACCGCCCGTTCTCGCTGGCGCCCGACCGCGCCATCTGGGCCCGCGACAACCGCGGCGCCATGCTGCGCGTGCTGGGCGGACCCGGCCAGGCCGCCACCCGCATCGAGAACCGCGTCGGCGAGCCGACCGCCAATCCCTACCTGTACCTGGCCTCGCAGCTGTTCTCTGGCCTCGACGGGATCGAGCGCAAGCTCGACCCGGGCCCCTCGGCCGACGCGCCCTACGAGACGCCTGCCGCCCAGCTGCCGCGTTCGCTCGGCGACGCCCTGCAGTGCCTGCGCGAGGACGAGGTGCTCACCAACGCGCTGGGCAAGCCCTTCGTCGACTACTACGCCTTCATCAAGGAGGCCGAGATCGCGCGTTTCAACCTGGAAGTCTCGGAGTGGGAACACCGCGAGTACTTCGACATGTACTAGCGAGCCCCATGCCCACCATCCACTTCATCCTCAAGGACGGCAGCAAGCGCAGCGTCGAGGCCAAGGCCGGCGCCAGCGTGATGGAAACCGCCATCCACGCCAACGTGCGCGGCATCGACGCGGAATGCGGCGGCAGCTGCTCCTGCGCCACCTGCCATGTGTACGTGGCCGACGCCGACATCGCCCGCCTGCCGGCGCCCGACGCGATGGAAGACGAACTGCTGGACGGCGTCGCCTCCGAGCGCCGTCCGGGCAGCCGCCTGAGCTGCCAGATCGTGCTCGGCCCCGAGCTCGACGGCCTCACCGTGCAGGTGCCGGAGACGCAGAGCTGATGGCGACGCCACCACCGCTCGTGATCGTGGGCGCGTCCTATGCGGGCGCGCAGCTCGCGGCGAGCGCGCGCGAACTGGGCTTCGAGGCGCCGATCGTGCTGGTCGGCGACGAGCCCCATGCGCCCTACCAGCGCCCGCCGCTGTCCAAGGGCCTGCTCACTGGCAAGACCACGCCCGACAAGCTGGCCCTGCGCGCCGCCGACTTCTACGAAAGCAACGGCATCGCGCTGCGGCTGGGCCGCCGCGCCACCGCCATCGACACCGCCGCGCG
>JAEZKX010000040.1 GCA_023436025.1 Pseudomonadota bacterium
GCCGGCAAGGCCGCGGTGGTCGCCGCGCCACGCGGCGTGGCGCAGCCGGCCAGCCGCGCGGCCGCGCCTGCGAGCACCAGGACGGCGCGCGCGTGCATCACTCGCTCTCTTCCGGCCAGTACAGCCGGTTGGGGTTGTCCACCAGCAGCTTGCGCTGCAGCTGCGGCGTCGGCGCGATGTGGGGGATGAAGTCCACCAGCAGGCCGTCGTCGGGCATGTGGCCCTTGAGGTTGGGATGGGGCCAGTCGGTGCCCCACAGCACGCGGTCGGGGAAGGACTCCACCACCTTGCGCGCGAACGGAACGACGTCGCGGTAGGCGTTGCGCTCGCCGTCCAGCGCGGGCGGCCCGCTCACCGACAGGCGCTCGGGGCAGCTCACCTTGCTCCAGACATTGGGATGCTCGCGCATGAACTTCAGGAACAACTCGAACTCGGGGCCGTCGATGGGCTTGGTGACGTCGGGGCGGCCCATGTGGTCGACCACCACCGTGGTCGGCAGCGCGGTGAAGAAGTCCCACAGCTCGGGCAGGTCGACCGCCTCGAAGTAGATGACGACATGCCAGCCCAGGGGCGCGATGCGGCCGGCGATCTCCAGCAGTTCGTCCTTGGGCGTGAAGTCGACCAGGCGCTTGACGAAGTTGAAGCGCACACCGCGCACGCCGGCTTCATGCATGTCGCGCAGCTCGGCGTCGCTGATGCCGCGCTTGACCGTGACCACGCCCTTGGCCTTGCCGTTGGAGGCGTTCAGCGCATCGAGCAGCGCGCGGTTGTCGGCCCCGTGGCAGGTGGCCTGCACGATCACGTTCTTGGCGAAGCCCAGGTGGTCGCGCAGGGCGAACAGCTGGTCCTTGCCGGCGTCGCAGGGCGTGTACTTGCGCTCGGGCGCATAGGGGAACTGGGCGCCGGGGCCGAAGACGTGGCAGTGCGCGTCCACCGCGTTGGGCGGCAGCTGGAAGCGCGGCTTGCTCGGACCGCTGTACCAGTCGAGCCAGCCGGGGGTCTTCTCGAAGGGTCCGGTGGTGGGTTGGGTCATGGAATGTCGTCTCAGTCGATGTATTTGAGCCCGGCTTTCTCGAGCGGTTCACGCATCTTGTACATGTCCAGCCCCAGCACGCCCGAGGCCAGCTTGGCGCGCTTCTCGCCCTCGTTCGCTTCGCGCGCGGCCGCCGCCTCCAGCGTCTTCTTCGCCAGCGCCCGGGGCACCACGACCACGCCGTCGTCGTCGGCCACCACCACGTCGCCGGGGTTGACGATCATGCCGGCGCACACCACCGGGATGTTCACCGAGCCGAGGGTCGCCTTGATCGTGCCCTTGGCGCTGATGGCCTTGCTCCACACCGGGAACTTCATTTCCGTGAGCGTCTTGACGTCGCGGCAGCCGGCGTCGATGACCAGGCCGCGGGCGCCGCGCGCCTGGAACGAGGTGGCCAGCAGGTCGCCGAAGTAGCCGTCGGTGCACGGCGCGGTGATGGCGGCGATGACGATGTCGCCGGGCTGGATCTGCTCGGCGACGACGTGCATCATCCAGTTGTCGCCGGGGTGCAGCAGCACCGTGACGGCGGTGCCGGACACCTGCGCGCCGGCGTAGATGGGGCGCATGTACGTCGCCATCAGGCCGACGCGGCCCATGGCTTCGTGCACGGTGGCCGAGCCGTATTGCGCCAGCGCGTCCGCGGTTTCGCGGTCGGCGCGCTGGATGTTGCGGTAGACGACGCCGAGTTCGTGCATGTTCAAAGTCCCCTGGATTTCAGCAGTTGGTCCAGCCGCGGGAAGACGCGGCGCGTATTGGCCTCGAAGATCTGGTGCTTGTCGTCGGCCGACAGGATGGTCGAGGCGTCGATGTACTTCTTGGTGTCGTCGTAGTAGTTGCCGGTGGTCGGGTCGATGCCCCGCACCGCGCCGATCATCTCCGATGCGAACAGCACGTTCTTGACCGGGATCACGGTGTTGAGCAGATCGATGCCCGGCTGGTGGTAGACGCAGGTGTCGAAGAAGATGTTGTTCATGACGTGCGTGTCCAGCAGGGGCTTCTTCATCTCCTGCGCCAGGCCGCGGAAGCGGCCCCAGTGGTAGGGCACGGCGCCGCCGCCGTGCGGGATGAGGAAGCGCAGCGTCGGGAAGTCCTTGAACAGGTCGCCCTGCACGCACTGCATGAAGGCCGTGGTGTCGGCATTGAGGTAGTGCGCCCCGGTAGTGTGGAAGCACGGGTTGCAGCTGGTGCTGACGTGGATCATGGCCGGCACGTCGTACTCGACCATCTTCTCGTAGATGGGGTACCAGTGGCGGTCGGTCAGCGGCGGCTCCTTCCAGTGGCCGCCCGACGGGTCCGGGTTCAGGTTGATGCCGACGGCGCCGTATTCCTTGATGCACTTCTCCATCTCGGGAATGCAGGTCTTCGGGTCCACGCCCGGCGACTGCGGCAGCATCGCCACCGGCACGAAGTGCTCGGGGAACAGCTGGCTGACGCGGAAGCACAGCTCGTTGCAGATGGCGGCCCAGGTGCTGGACACCGAGAAGTCGCCGATGTGGTGCGCCATGAAGCTCGCGCGCGGCGAGAACAGCGTCATGTCGTTGCCGCGCTCCTTCATCAGGCGCAGCTGGTTGTTGGCGATGGATTCGCGGATGTCGTCGTCGCTGATCTTCAGGTCCGACACCTTGGGCATGGCGGACGGGTCCTTGATGCCGGCGATCTGCTTGTTGCGCCACTCCTCCAGCTGCTTGGGGGCGGTGGTGTAGTGGCCGTGGCAATCGATGATGAGGCTCATTGTGCTGTTCCTGCTCTTGGTTTCCTGTCAGGCGGGGTCCATGCCGTGGCGGCGCTTGATGTCGGCGGTTTCGGCCGCCGCCATGAAGGCCAGCAGCCCGCGCACGGCGTCGGGTTGTTGCGAGGCGGCGCACACGGCGCCGGAGAAGATCGTGTCGATGGCGATGGCGCGCGGCAGGTCGCCCAGCACCGTGATGCCCGGCAGGCCCACCAGCTCGCTGCGCTGCTGGAAGCCCAGGGCCACCCGGCCCTCGGCCACCGAGGCGCCGACCGGCACGCCGGGGCGGGCCTGCACCAGCTTGTCCTGCACCTGGGCGGCGACGCCCCAGCGCTCGAACAGCTTCAGCAGCGCCGTGCCGCTGGGGCCGGTGGAATAGCCGATGGTGGGCGCCGCCAGCACGGCCTGCTTCACCGCATCCTCGGTCGCGATGTCGATGCGCGGCGACGCGGCTGGCACGGCCACGGCCACGCCCGAGAGGACGATGTCGGTGCGCGGGCCGAGGGCCGCGCCGCTGGCCAGCAGCTTGTCGAGGGCGTCGGAGGCCAGGAACACGGCGTCGAAGGGTTCGCCGGCCTGCACGCGCTTGGCCGCGTCGACACCGCCCACCGACTCGAGCTGCAGTTGCACGCCGGTGCGCTCCTGGTAGGTCCGGGCGAGTTCGCCCAGCACCTGGCGCGTGGCCATCGACGAGATGGCACGAAGGGTTGCGGTCATCCCGCGATTGTCCCCGCGCCGCAGCCAGAACAAAAGTAAAGCCCGCCAATAGCAGCTATAGCACTTCGGCATAATCGAAACCGATCATTGCCTGCCCATGGACCTCAAGCAGCTCTCGTACTTCGTGCGCGTTGCCGAACTCGGCAGCTTCACGCGTGCGTCCATCGAGATGGACGTGGCCCAGCCGGCCCTGAGCCGCCAGGTCCGCCTGCTGGAACTCGAACTGCGCCAGACCCTGCTGGTTCGCAATGGGCGCGGCGCCGTGCCCACCGAGGCAGGCCGGCTGCTGCTGGAACACGGGCGCGGCATCCTGCACCAGGTGGAGCGGGCGCGCGACGACCTCGGACGCCTGCGCGGCGGCCTGGCGGGTCGCGTGGCCGTGGGCCTGCCCAGCAGCGTGGCCCGCGTGCTGACGGTGCCGCTCACCCGTGCCTTCCGCGAGGCCTTGCCGGACGCACGCCTGTCGATCAGCGAGGGCCTGTCCGGCGGCCTGCAGGAAGGCCTGGCCGCCGGGCGGCTGGACATCGTCGTCCTCTACAACGCGCAGCCGGCGCGCGACCTCGACCTGACGCCGCTGCTGGAGGAAGACCTGGTGCTGGTGCGGGCGCGCCCTCCCGGCCTGCACGAAGACCCGCCGCCCGGGCCCATCCCGCTTTCGGAAGTCGCCCGGCTGCCGCTGGTGATCCCCACCCGGCCCAACGCCATCCGCATGCACGTCGAGGCGCAGATGGCGGACATCGGCTGCCGGCCCAACGTGGTGCTGGAGATCGACGGCGTCACCGCCATCCTCGACCTGGTGGCCGACGGCGCCGGCTGCGCCATCCTGTCGCGCAACGCGTTGCTGCACTCGTACCGCCCTTCGGCCTACACCGCGCAGCAGATCGGCGACGTTCCCCTGCGCATCCGCCTGTCGCTGGCCACCAGCCTGCAGCGGCCCGCCACGCTGGTTCAGAAGGCCACGCTGGACCTGATCCGCAGCAAGGCGCCCGCGGTCGTCGCGCACGCGCTGTAGCCGGCGGGGTGCGATCGCAAACCGCGCCCACCACCGGGCACGGCGCGGTGCGCTCGCCCCGCAGGCCGCCCCTACAGTCTTCCCACGACGTAGAGCAGCGCCGGCAGGGTGAAGAACGAGGCCACCGTCGTCACCAGCTGCGCGGCGGCGGCCTTGGTGTCATGGCCGAATTTCTGCGCCAGGATCGGGTAGATCCCCACCATGGGCACGGCCGCCATCAGGATCACGGCCAGTTCCAGTTCATCGGCCATGGGCGGCAGCAGCAGCACCGCCCCGAGCACCGCCAGCGGATGCAGCACCAGCTTGCCCAGGGCCACCACGGTGACGTCGCGCGCCATGCCCCGCGGGGAGATGCCCACCAGCGAGCCGCCGATGACGAACAGCGAGAGCGCGCCGCAGGCCATGGCGAAGAGGTCGACCGCGCCCGCCATGGCCGCCGGCAGCCGCCATCCGGCCAGCGAGAACAGGAAGCCGAGCGTGATGCCCCAGATCATCGGGTTGCGCACCGTGGCGCGCCAGGCCTGCAGCAAGGCACGGCGCAGGCGCTCCCCGCGCGTGCCGCCGCCGGCGCCCGCGCTCTCGGCCACCGCCAGCGCCAGCGGCAGGGTGATGAACAGCTCCACCACCATGGCCAGGGCCAGGGCGATGCCGCCCACCACCGGCCCGAGCAGTTGCGCCACCAGCGGGAAGCCGATGAAGCCGCTATTGGGGCAGGACATGCCCATGCCGACGATGGCCGCCTCCGACACCGGCTTGCGCGCCAGCCGCCGCGCCCACGCGATGCCCACCACCAGGGTGAAGACCGAGCCGATGGCATAGGCCGCCACGAACATGGGGTGCAGCACCTGCGCCAGGCTGCGCTGCGCCAGCGCGTTGAACAGCAGGCAGGGCAGCGCCAGGTTGACCACGTACTTGCCCAGCACCCGCATGTCGGCCCGCGCGAACAGGCCGGCGCGCGTGCACAGGTAGCCGATCGCGGCCACCAGGTAGATCGGCGCGGTGAAGGCGAGGATGTCGCGCACGACCGGCCGCGCCGCTACAGGCGCGGGATCCCGGCGCGCTCGATCACGTCCGACCAGCGCCGGATCTCGCTGCCCAGGAGGCCGGCCAGTTGTTCCGGCGTGCTCGGACGCGCATCGACGTTCAGGTCGGCCAGGCGCTTCTTCAGGTCGGGCTGGTTGAGCGCCAGCTGCAGCTCGCGGTTGAGGCGCACGATCACGTCGCGCGGCGTGCCGGCCGGCGCGGCCAGCGCGTTCCACGACGCCACGTTGAAGCCGGCCAGCCCGGCGCCGGTTTCGGCCGCGGTCGGCACGTCGCCCAGGTCGGCCGGCCGCTTGTCGCCCAGCACCGCCAGGGCGCGCAGCGCCTTCGCGGTGATCTGCGGCTTGACCGGTCCGAGGATTTCCACCGCCGCATCGACCTGGCCGCTGCGCAGCGCGGTGATGACCGCCGGCGTGCCGTTGAACGGCACCACCTGCACCGAGATGCCGGCCGTGGACTTGAACAGTTCGGCCGCCAGGTTCTGCGTGCTGCCGACGTTGACGGTGGCGATGTTCAGCTTGCCGGGCTGCGCCTTCGCCTGGGCCAGCAGGTCCGCCAGGGTGCGCAGGCGCGAGTCTTGCGGCACCAGCACCGCCATGTCGAAGGTCCCCAGCAAGGAGACTGGCGCGAAGTCCTTCTGCGCGTCGAAAGGCAGCTTGCGGAACAGGCCCGCGCTGACGGCCGTGCCGTTGCTCATGAGAAGCAGCGTGTGGCCATCGGGCTCGGCGCGCGCCACCAGCTCGCCCGCCGCCACGCCGCCGGCGCCCGGCTTGTTCTCGATGACGATGGCCTGACCGAGCTGCTCGCCCAGCTTCTGGCCGACGGCGCGCGCGGTGAGGTCGGCGATGCCGCCGGGACCGAAGGGCACGACGATGCGGATCGGCCTGGACGGAAAGGCCTGCGCGCGCGCGGCCCAGGGGACCGCGGCGCCGGCCGCGAGGGCGGCGAGCACCTGCCTGCGTGGAAGCTTCATGGACTTATCGTGCCACACCGAGCAGCCGGTCAAGCAGCTCGGGCGCTGCCTGCAAGGCCTGCGCCGTGCTCGCGTGCACCACGCTGCCCCGGTCGAGCACCACCGCGCGGTCGGAGATGCGCAGGATGGCCTGCGGATGCTGCTCCACGATGATGGCCGACAGACCCTCCTCGCGCGTGATGCGGGCGATGGCCTTGAGCAGTTCGCTCACGATGATGGGCGCCAGGCCCTCCAGCGGCTCGTCCAGCAGCAGCAGCTTGGGGTTGACCACCAGCGCGCGGCCCACGGCCAGCATCTGCTGCTCGCCGCCCGACAGCTGCGTGCCCAGGTTGCTCCGGCGTTCGGCCAGCCGCGGAAACATCTCGTAGACGCGCGCCGGCGTCCACTTGCCCGGTCGCGCAACGGCCGTGAGGTTCTCGTGCACCGTCAGCGACTTGAAGATGTTGCGCTCCTGCGGCACCCAGCCGATGCCGGCGGCGGCACGCTGGTGCGAGGCCAGCTTGTGCAGGGCGACGCCGCCCAGCGTGATGGTGCCGCCATGCTGGCGGGTGGCGCCGGCCAGGGTGTTGATCAGGGTGGTCTTGCCGGTGCCGTTGCGCCCCAGGAGGGCCAGGGTCTGGCCCTCCTCCAGCGTGAACGAGACGCCGTTGAGCACCACCGCCTCGCCGTAGCCGGCGCTCAGGTTGTCGACGCGCAGGAGTTCAGCCATGGGTAGGGCCTCCCCGGTCCGCGTGCAGGCCCGCGGCGCGCTCCCCCGAGGGGGCAACCGCACCGTGGTGCGACCCGGCGGCGCCCTCGTCCCCGTGCCCCAGGTAGACGGCCTTCACTTCGGGATTGTTGGCGATCTCTTCGGGCGTGCCCTCGGTGAGCACGGCGCCGTTGACCAGCACCGTCATGCGGTCGGCGAAGCTGAAGACCAGGTCCATGTCGTGTTCGATCAGCAGCACCGAGACGTCGGCGGGCAGGGCGGCCACGGTCTGCAGCAATTCTTCGCGTTCGCCCGCCGGCACGCCGGCCACCGGCTCGTCCAGCAGCAGCACGCGCGGCTCGCAGGCCAGCGCGATGGCGATCTCCAGCAGGCGGCGCTTGCCGTAGGCCAGGTGCTCGGTGCGCTGGTTCGCCACCTCCGCCAGGTGGAACTGCTCCAGCAGCTGCGCGGCGCGCTCGGCCACCGCCGCATCGGTGCCCAGCGGGCGCCAGAAGCGCGTGCCCAGGCCGCGGTGCTGCGAGACGACCGTGGCCAGCGTCTCCAGCGGCGTCATGGAGGCGAACAGCTGGTTGATCTGGAAGGTGCGCACCATGCCGCGGCGCACGCGCTGGTGCGGCGCCAGCCGGGTGATGTCCCGGCCCTCCAGCGTGATGCGGCCCGCGGTGGGCTCCAGGACGCCGGTCAGCAGGTTGATCAGCGTGGTCTTGCCGGCGCCGTTGGGGCCGATCAGCGCATGGCGCGCGCCGCGGCGCAGGTTCAGGGTGACGTCGCTGGTGGCGGTGATGCCGCCGAAGCGCTTCACCAGCCCCTGGCAGGAAAGCACGGGATCGCTCATGCCTTGCCTCCACGGAACCAGGTCCAGGGCTTGAACAGCCGGTCGCGGCCGACCAGCACCAGCACCACCAGGAACAGGCCCAGCCAGAAGGTCCAGTACTGCGGTGTCATGCGCGACAGGAAGTCCTGCATCAGCTTGAAGGCGATGGCGCCGCCGATGCCGCCATACAGCCAGCCCACCCCCCCGATCACCAGCATCAGCATGACGTCGGCGGAGCGGTGGAAGTCGAACACGTCGATGGAAGCAAAGCCGGAGGTCTGCGTGAAGAGGCCACCGGCCGCGCCCGCCAGGGCCCCGGCCACCGTGTAGACCGCGACCAGGCGCGCGTTCACCGGGATGCCGATGGCCATGGCGCGCAGCCGGTTGTCGCGGATCGCCTTGAGCGTCGCGCCGAACGGCGAACAGGCAATGCGGCGCGCCACCAGGAACAGCACGAACAGCACGGTCAGCGAGTAGTAGGCCGCGGTGCGGCCCTCGATGTCGAACTCGAAGCGCCCCAGCACCGGCGCGAACATCAGGCCCTGGATGCCGTCCATGCCGCCGGTGAGCCAGTCGAGCTTGTTGGCCAGCTCGAACAGGATCAGGGCCAGGCCCAGCGTGACCATCAGCCGCGTCAGGTCGGAGCCGCGCAGCACGGTGAAGGCGGCGGCGAAGCCGAGCAGCGCCGAAGTGGCCATGGAGCCGAGCAGCGCCAGGTGCGGGTCGGGCGTCAGGTGCTTGCAGATCAGCGCGCTGGTGTAGGCGCCCATGCCGAAGAAGGCCGCGTGGCCCAGCGACACGATGCCGCTGTAGCCCAGCACCAGGTCCAGCGAGATGGCGAACAGCGCGATGTAGGCGACCTCGTTGACGATGGCCGCATGCGAGGGGAACACCAGCGGGGAGGCGAACAGCAGCAGCCAGACCACCGGCTCCCACCATTTCACCCGGCTGGCGCGCAGCAGGTCCCGGTGCGCGTTCATGCCTTGCCCCCCTGGCGCACGAACAGGCCGTTGGGCTTCCACAGCAGGATCACGATCATCAGCCCGTAGACGATGAAGGCGCCCAGGCGCGGGATGTAGTACTTGCCCGCGACGTCGGCGATGCCCAGCAGCAGCGCCGCCAGCAGCGGCCCGGTGATGGAGGACGTGCCGCCCACCGCCACCACGATCAGGAAGTAGATCATGAACTTGAGCGGGAACGTGGGATCCAGCCCCAGCACCTCGGCGCCCAGCGCTCCGCCCAGGCCGGCCAGGCCGGAGCCGAAGGCGAAGGTGGAGAGGAACACCATGTTGACGTTGATGCCCAAGCCGGCGGCCACGCGCTGGTCGTCCACCGAGGCGCGCAGGCGGCTGCCGAAGCGGGTCCTGGACAGGATGTACTGCAGGCCGACCGTCAGGGCTGCGCACACGAGGATGATGAACAGGCGGTAGTGCCCCATGCCCAGCGAGCCGATCTCGGTGCGCCCGCGCAGCCACTGCGGCAGCTGCATGATCTGCTGGGTGGAGCCGACGTAGTAGTCGACCGTGGCCGTGGCGATGAACACCAGGCCGATGGAGAACAGCACCTGCTCCAGGTGCGGCTTGTTGTACAGGGGCCGGTACAGCGTGCGTTCGAGCACCGCGCCGAGCAGGGCCGCGCCCAGGAAGGCCAGCGGCAGGCACAGCAGGAAGGGCACGTCGAGCCGCTGCATCAGCAGCACCGTGATGTAGCCCCCCGCCATGGCGAAGGCGCCATGGGCCAGGTTGATGAAGTTCATCAGGCCCATGGTCACGGCCAGCCCGACGGCCAGCACGAACAGCAGCATGCCGTAGGCGATGCCGTCGAAGAGGATGGTGAGCATGTTGAAAAGGGGACCAGAGGCCGGGGGCCAGGGCGGGGGACCAGCGAGGAAAACTACATTCGCTGGCCGGCCCGACCCCGCCCCCGCGGGGCGCGCCGACGTTACTTCGTCTTGCCCGGATCCTTCACGTCCTTGATGACGTCGAATTCCACGTTCCAGAGCTGGCCGTCCTTCTTCTCGACCTTGCGCAGGTAGACGTTCTGGACGACGTCGCGGGTCTGCGCGTCGATGAACACCGGGCCGCGCGGGCTTTCGAAGACCTGGCCCTTCATCGCGGCCACCAGCGCCTCGCCGCCGCCCTTGCCGCCGGTGCGCTTGAGCGCTTCGTAGATGACGCGCATGCCGTCATAGCCGCCCACGGCCATGAAGTTGGGGCGCAGGCCCTTGTTGGCCTTCTGGAATTCGGCCACGAACTTCTTGTTGGCCGGGGACGGGTGGGCCGCCGAGTAGTGGTGCGAGGTGACCACGTTCAGCGCCACGTCGCCCATGTCGTTGAGCTGGTCGTCATCGGTCACGTCGCCGGTGCCGATCAGCTTGATGCCGGCCTTGTCCATGCCGCGCTCGCCGAACTGCTTCATCACCGCGGCGCCGGCGCCGGAGGGAACGAACACGAACAGCGCATCGGGCTTGAGGTCGCGCACCTTCTGCAGGAACGGCGCGAAGTCGGGGTTGCGCAGCGGCACGCGCAGCTTTTCGGCGACCTTGCCGCCGTTGAAGGTGAAGCGCTCGGAGAAGAACTTCTCGGCGTCGATGCCCGGGCCGTAGTCGGTCACCAGGGTCACCACGTTCTTGATGCCGTTCTTGGGCGCCCAGTCGGCCATGGTCACGGCGGCCTGCGGCAGCGTGAAGCTGGTGCGCACGACGAAGGGCGACGCTTCGGTGATGCTGGAGGTGGCCGCGGCCATCACCACCAGCGGGGTCTTGGACTGCGTGGCCAGCGGGGCCGCGGCCAGCGCGCTGGGCGTGATGCCGAAGCCGGCGATCACGTTGACCTTGTCGTTGACGATCAGTTCCTGCGCCAGGCGGCGGGTGACGTCGGGCACGCTGGTGTCGTCCTTGACGATCAGCTGCACCTTCTTGCCGGCGACGGTGTCGCCGTTCTGCGCCATCCAGAGGCGGGCGGCGGCTTCGATCTGGCGGCCGGTGGTGGCCTGCTGGCCGGTCATGGGCAGGATCAGCCCGATCTTGAACACATTGTCCTGGGCGAGCGCGGCGGCGCTCGACGCCAGGAGTGCCGCGGCAGCGGCGGTCTTCAGCAAGGTTCGCTTGTGCATGGATGTCTCCGGGGGAAAAATGAGCGCCGTCGGGGCTGCCTGGCGGCTTGGGGATTCTCGGTGGCCAAGGAGGCCCACCGCCAGCGCGGCCACACTCTAACAGCTATCGGCATTCGCTATAGCCGCGCGGCGGCCGGTGGTGATTGGCATGGCGCGGCTCAGGATTCTAGGGGAGCGGCGCGCCGGATCAGCCCCACGCCGGGCATGCCGGCATGGCGGTCGTCGCGCACGGCCTCGCGCAGGTTGCGCTGCGCCAGGCGCGAGTGCTCCCGCATGATGCCCTCGGCCCGCGCGCCCTCGCGCCGCTCGATGGCGTCGAGCACCTGGCGGTGCTGGTCCTGCGCCACCACCAGCATGTCGCGCGCCTGCGGCGAGTTGGCCTGCACCACGACGAAGCCCGAAGGCGAGGCGAAGGGCATGCTCACCACCCGTTCGAGCTCGCGCGCGATCACGCCGCTGCCAGCCATGGCGCTGAGCAGGTTGTGGAAATTCTCGTTGAGGGCGACGTAGGCGCCGAAGGCCTCGTCGTCCAGCGCCGGCTGCCGCAGCAGGGCGTCGACGCGCTCGAGGCAATCGCGCGCGGCGGCCAGCAGCGCCGGCTCGGCGCCGCGCTCGGCGGCCATGCGCGCGGCCAGGCCTTCGACAGTGCCGCGCAACTCGATGGCGTCGGCGACATCGCGCTCGGAAAAGGTCCGCACCGCATAGCCACCGTTGGGCAAGGCCTGCAGCAGGCCCTCCTGCTCCAGCCGCATCAGCGCGGCGCGGATGGGGGTGCGCGACACGCCGATGCGCTCGACCAGCGTCAGCTCGGCGATGCGCGCGCCGCCCGGCAGCTCGCCGGCCAGGATCATCTCGCGCAGCCGCAGCTGGGCCTTGACGGCCTGGGAAGCGGCGCCATCGGCATCGGCGGGAAGCGGTCGGCTGGGCATGTGCTGTATACAGAAGAGCCCGGACCCGTGGGGGAGTTTTGCCAAACCCTCTCTGGGCGGGTCCTTGCTGTTCGCCTGCCATTGTATACAGCCAAGCGGCTTTCCACCATAATGTTGGCCACACCTTCTTCCACCTTTTCGGACCCGCCATGTTTCCCAAGAACGCCTGGTACGTCGCCTGCACGCCCGACGAGATCGATTCCAAGCCGCTCGGCCGCACCATCTGCAACGAGCGCATCGCCTTCTACCGCGGCCAGGACGGCCAGGTGGCGGCGGTCGAGGATTTCTGCCCGCACCGCGGCGCGCAGCTGTCGCTGGGCTATGTCTGCGACAACAACCTGGTGTGCGGATACCACGGGCTGGTGATGGGCTGCGACGGCAAGACCGTGTCCATGCCGGGCCAGCGCGTGGGCGGCTTCCCGGCCATCCGCGCCTACCCCGTGGTGGAACGCCATGGCTTCATCTGGGTGTGGCCCGGCGATGCCGCCCTGGCCGACCCGGCCAAGATCCACCACCTCGAATGGGCCGACAATCCCGACTGGGCCTATGGCGGCGGCCTGTACCACATCAAGTGCGACTACCGGCTGATGGTCGACAACCTGATGGACCTCACGCACGAGACATACGTGCATGCGTCCTCCATCGGGCAGAAGGAGATCGACGAGGCGCCGGTGAGCACCAAGGTCGAGGGCGACCGCGTGATCACCAGCCGCTTCATGGACAACGTGATGGCGCCGCCCTTCTGGCGCGCCAACCTGCGGGGCAACAACCTGGCCGACGACGTCCCGGTCGACCGCTGGCAGGTCTGCCACTTCATCCCGCCCAGCCACGTGATGATCGAAGTGGGCGTGGCCCACGCCGGCAAGGGCGGCTACCACGCCGACCCCAAGGACAAGGTGTACAGCATCGTCGTGGACTTCCTCACGCCCGAGACCGAGACCACGATGTGGTACTTCTGGGGCATGGCGCGCAACTTCAACGTCAAGGACCGCAACCTCACCGCACAGATCCGCGACGGCCAGGCCAAGGTGTTCGCCGAGGACACCGCGGTGCTCGAGGCCCAGCAACGCAATCTTTCGCAGTACCCGGAGCGCCGCCTGTTGATGCTCAACATCGACGCGGGCGGGGTGCAATCGCGGCGTATCATCGACCGCCTCATCGCAGCGGAACAGCCGCAGAAAATCGCGGCCTGAAATTGAAATGATCCCAGTCAAGGTCCTTCGCAAGACGCAGGAAGCCGAAGGTATCTACAGCTACGAGCTCGGGCGCGCGGACGGGTCCTCCCTGCCCGGCTTCAGCGCCGGTTCGCACATCGACGTGCAGGTCCCGGGCGGGCTCACGCGCCAGTACTCCCTGTGCAACGATGCCGCGGAGAGCCACCGCTACCGCATCGCGGTGCTGCGCGACCCGGCGTCGCGCGGCGGCTCCATCGCCATGCACGAACTGCTGAAGGAAGGCGACACCGTCCAGATCAGCGAGCCGCGCAACCACTTCCCGCTGGTGCACGCGCACAAGACCGTGCTGTTCGCCGGCGGCATCGGCGTGACGCCGCTGCTGTGCATGGCGCAGCGCCTCGACAAGATCGGCGCCGACTTCACCATGCACTACTGCACGCGCTCGCAGGAGCGCACGGCCTTCCGCGCCGAGATCCTGGCCGCGCCGTTCGCGGGCAAGGTGCAGTTCCATTTCGACGACGGCGCCGCGGAACAGAAGCTGGACCTGGCCGCCGAGATCGCCCGCCCCGAGCCCGGCACCCACCTCTACGTGTGCGGGCCGACCGGCTTCATCGACTGGGTGGTGAAGACCGCGCAGGCGCAGGGCTGGCCGGCCGACCAGGTGCACCTGGAGTACTTCGGCGCCGCCCCGCAGGACACCGCCGGCGACCAGCCTTTCCAGGTGAAGATCGCCAGCAGCGGCGCGGTCTACGACATTCCCGCCGACAAGACGGTCACCACCGCGCTGCAGGAACATGGCGTGGAGATCCTCGTCTCCTGCGAACAGGGCGTGTGCGGCACCTGCATCACGCGCGTGCTGGAAGGCGAATGCGACCACCGCGACCTGTACTTCACCGACGAAGAGAAGGCCCGCAACGACCAGTTCACGCCCTGCTGCTCGCGGGCCAAGTCCAAGCTGCTGGTGCTGGACCTCTAGGCCGCAAGCACCCCGGTGCGGGCGCCTGGCCCGCGCCGGCGCGTGCGCGCCGCGCCTGCCGAGCCGCCCCCGCTGCCGCAGCGTTACCATTCCCATCCCATCCCCCGGAGGCCGAGAACATGTTGCAACTCCCCGCCCGCTACGACCACGTCGGCAGCTTCCTGCGCCCGCAGTACCTGCTGGAAGCGCGCGCCCAGAAAGCCAAGGGCGAAATCACCGCCGAGCAGCTGCGCGCGGTCGAAGACAAGGCGATCGCCGAGATCGTCAAGTTCCAGCAGGACGTCGGCCTGCACAGCATCACCGACGGCGAGTTCCGCCGGACCTACTTCCACATCGACTTCCTCGAGCAGCTCGGCGGCGTCAAGACCGACATCCCGGTCACGATCAAGAAGGCCGACGGTACCGAGGAACTGGCTCCGCCGGTGATCCGCGTGATCGACAAGGTGCGCCACGCCAAGGACATCCAGAAGGCCGACTTCGAGTTCCTGAAGTCGCAGGTGTCCGCCGGCAACACGCCCAAGGTGACCATTCCCTCGCCCACCATGCTGCACTTCCGCGGCGGCCGTGCCGGCATCAGCAAGGAAGCCTACCCCGAGCTCGATCCCGCCTTCTACGACGACGTGGCCCAGGCCTATGGCGACGAGCTGCGCTCGCTCTATGACGCCGGCTGCCGCTACGTCCAGATGGACGACACCAACCTCGCCTACCTGTGCGACGAGAAGATGCGCGAGGCGGCGCGCCAGCGCGGCGACGATCCCAACGAACTGCCCCACCGCTACGCCACCTTCATCAACAAGGTGGTGGCACGCAAGCCCGAGGGCATGCTGCTGGCCATGCACCTGTGCCGCGGCAACTTCAAGAGCACGCACGCGGCCGCCGGCAACTACGAGCCGGTCGCCGAGGCGCTGCTGTCGGAGATGAACCTCGACGCCTTCTTCCTGGAGTACGACGACGACCGCTCCGGCGACTTCCGCCCCCTGCGCTTCCTGCCCAAGGGCAAGACCGTGGTGCTGGGCCTGGTCACCACCAAGTTCGGCCAGCTCGAGAAGAAGGACGACCTGAAGCGCCGCATCGACGAGGCCGCCAAGTACGCGCCGATGGAGCAGCTCGCCCTGTCGCCGCAATGCGGCTTCTCCAGCACGGTGCACGGCAACAACATCGCCATGGAAGACCAGCGAACCAAGCTGCGCCTGGTGATCGAGACCGCACAGGAAATGTGGAACGGCCGCTGAAACGCGCCCTGTTCCGCTTCGCCAACGCCGGGCGCCACGTCGGCGCCCGGTATCGGTGAGAATCTCCCATGGCCAACGTGCTGTTGATTGAAGACGACGATGCGCAGCGCCTCGTCGCCAGCTTCGCCCTGAAGAAGGCGGGGCATCAAGTGCAGGAGGCGGCCGATGGCCGCAAGGGCGTCCTGGCCGCGATGTCGCAACGGCCCGACGTCGTCGTCTGCGACGTGATGATGCCGGGCATGAGCGGCTACGAGGTGGTCTCCGCCATCCGCGGCAGCCCCGCGCTGGCCACCGTGCCGGTGATCCTTCTCACCGCCATGTCCGACCGCAAGCACATGCGCCAGGGGATGACCGCTGGCGCCGACGACTACCTCACCAAGCCCTACCGTCCGGACGAGCTGATCGAGGCGATCAGCGTGGTGCTGGAGCGCCGCCAGAAGCAGCAGGAAGCCTTCATGAGCTCGGTCTCGGGCGTGGTCGAGGACGCCCTCGAACAACAGAAGGAAACACTGGGCAAGGCCTACGAGAAGCAGCTGGTCAGCGCGATCAACGAACGCTGGAACCGGGCCAACGCGGCGGTCGACATCTCGTATGGCAAGGCGGTCGTGGTGCTGGCCGACCTCATGGGTCCGGCGGCGCAGGGCGACGCGGCCAGCCTGGCCGAGATGGTCAAGCAGGTCCAGCAATCGGCGCGCGACACGCTCTACCTGTTCGGCGCCCGGCACGTGCTGCCCTACGGACCCAACCTGATGGCCGTGTTCGACGGCGACGAGGCGACCATGACCTCGCCGGTGGAGGCGCGCGCCCTGCGCGCCGCCGCAGCGCTGGCCAAGGGCGGGCGCGACCGCGTGGCCACGGTGGCCGTGCACTGCGGCCCGGTGATGCTGGTGGCCATGCACGATGGCCTGCACGGCGACCAGGGCCACGCCCTGGCACCGGGCGACACCATTGCAGCCGTGACCAGCGTACTCGACACCGCCATCCAGTCGGGCTGGCGCATCGGGACGACGCCGGTGATGGCGCAGCGCCTGTCCGACGCGGCGGCGAGCGGCCGCAGGGCAGTCACCGCGCGTGGCGAGGAAGCGGTGGAGTTGCTTTCCGCCAAGGCCTGAGCAGCCGAGGCCGCGCTCCCGGCGCCTGGGGCGTGTCCGCGCAGCGCACGCCCCCTGGCGCCACCTACCTCCGCGCCCGGTCCCTGGCGTTCTGCGCCTCGATGCGCTCGCGCGCGGCCTGCCAGTCGGCATCGCTCCAGTCGCGCAACTCGTAGAAATTGCCGCCGGTGGCCATGGCGTTGCCGCCGTCCATCATGATGCTCTGGCCGGTGAGCCAGTCGCACTGCCCGGGCGCCACCAGGAAGGTGGCGAGGTTCTGCAGCTCCTCCATGCGGCCCGGCCGCGCCATCGGGTTGCGCGCCTTGCTGCGCGCGCCCGGCTCCTCGCCGGGATTGAGCCTCTTGCTCATGCCTTCGGTCGGGATCTCGCCAGGACCCACCGCATTGAGGCGCACGCCGTACCGCGCCCACTCCACCGCCAGCGACTTGGTCATCACGTCGATGCCGGCCTTGCTCATGGCCGAGGGCACCACGTAAGGGCTGCCGTTGTCGACCCAGGTGGTGATGATGCTCATCACGTTGCGATAGGGCTGCTGCGGCGTCCAGCGGCCGGCCCTGGCTTCGGCCACCCAGCGCTTGCCCACCGCCTGGGTCACGTAGAAGGTGCCGTGGAAGACGATGTTGGCGATGGCGTCGAAGGCGCGCGGCGAGAGGCTCTCCGTCGGCGCGATGAAGTTGCCCGCGGCGTTGTTGACCAGGCCGGTGAGCCCGCCGTCCTGCCACAGCGCCTCGACCATTTCCTCCACCGCCTGGGCCTCGCGGATGTCCACGCCGAAGGTGTCGATGCGCCGTTGCGGAAAGCGCGCGCGCCAGGCGGCGGCGGTCTCGTCGCACACCGCCTTGCGCCGGCCGCAGATCGCGACGTCGGCGCCCAGGGCCAGGAAGCGCTCGGCCATGGCCTGGCCCAGTCCGGTGCCGCCACCGGTGACCAGGATGCGCTGGCCTCGCAACAGCTCGTCGGCGAACATGGATGCCCGCTCAGAGGTGCGACGCCGGCGGCGTCACTTCCCAGTGCTGCATCACGCGCTCGTGCGCGTCGACGCTTTCCAGCCGCACCCGGAACCCCCACAGCCGCGCGACATGCTTGACCACCTCTTCGGCGCTGTTGTCCAGAGGCCGGTCGCCGTGGCGGATGTGGCGCAGCGTCAGCGAACGGTCGCCGCGGGCATTGACGTTCCACACCTGGATGTTCGGCTCGCGCCAGCCCAGGTCGTGCTGCCGCGACAGCGACTCGCGCAGGCGCCGGTAGCCCTGCGCGTCGTGGATGGCCGAGACCTCCAGCTCCGACTGCGCGGCATCGTCGAGGATGGCGAACAGGCGCAGGTCGCGCATCAGCTTGGGCGACAGGTACTGGCCGATAAAGCTCTCGTCCTTGAAATGCCGCATGGCGTAGTCGAGCGACTTGATCCAGTCGGTACCGGCCAGTTCGGGGAACCATTCGCGGTCTTCGTCGGTCGGGTTCTCGCAGACGCGGCGGATGTCGGTGAACATCGCGAAACCCAGCGCATAGGGGTTGATGCCGCTGTACGCCGGATGCGTCACGGGTGGCTGGAACACCACGTTGGTGTGCGAGCTGAGGATCTCCATCATGTAGCCGTCGGACAGCTGGCCTTCGTCGTACATGGTGTTGAGCAGCGTGTAGTGCCAGAACGTGGCCCAGCCCTCGTTCATCACCTGGGTCTGGCGCTGCGGATAGAAGTACTGCGCCACCTTGCGCACGATGCGGACCACCTCGCGCTGCCAGGGCTCCAGCAGCGGCGCGTTCTTCTCGATGAAGTACAGGATGTTCTCCTGCGGCTCCTCGGGAAAGCGCTTGGTCTTCTTCTCGGCCTGCTTGCCAGCCTTGGTGGGCAGGGTGCGCCACAGGTCGTTGACCTGCTGCTGCAGGTAGGCCTCGCGGTCCTTGCGGCGGTTCTCTTCTTCCACCATGCTGATCTTCTGCGGCCGGCGGTAGCGGTCGACGCCGTAGTTCATCAGCGCATGGCAGGCGTCGAGCACCTGCTCCACCGCGTCGATGCCGTGGCGTTCCTCGCATTCGGCGATGTAGCTCTTGGCATAGACCAGGTAATCGATGATAGAGCTGGCATCCGTCCACATGCGGAACAGGTAGTTGCCCTTGAAGAAGGAGTTGTGCCCGAAGCACGCATGCGCCATCACCAGCGCCTGCATAGGCATGGTGTTCTCCTCCATGAGGTAGGCGATGCAGGGATCGGAGTTGATCACGATCTCGTAGGCCAGCCCCATGTGGCCGCGGCGGTAGCTCTTCTCGCTCTGGATGAAGTGCTTGCCGTACGACCAGTGGCGGTAGTTCACCGGCATGCCGACCGAGGCATAGGCATCGAGCATCTGCTCGGCGGTGATCAGCTCGAGCTGCGTCGGGTAGGTATCCAGGCCGTAGCGCTCCGCCGTGCGGCGGATCGCCTGGAAATAGGTGTCGATCAGCTCGAAGTTCCAGTCGGAGGGACTGGGCAGGCGCTGCGGCCCGGAGGCCCTGGCGTCGGAGGGGGTGAGCAGGGCTTCGTCCATCATGCGGCCGCTGGCGCCTTCTTGAACAGGTCGCGGAACACCGGGAAGATCTGCGAAGGCGTGCAGATCTTCTGCATCGCGAAGTGCGGATTGGCGTCGCGCACCCGCGTGTATTCCTCCCAGAGGTTCTGGTCCTCGTCGGCCACCTGCACGTAGGCGAAGTAGCGCACCAGCGGCAGGATCTTGTTGTCCAGGATCTCGCGGCACTTCGACGAATCCTGCTGCCAGTTGTCGCCGTCGGAGGCCTGGGCACCGTAGATGTTCCACTCGCTGCCCATGTAGCGCGCCCGGATGATCTCGTTCATGAGCGTCAGCGCGCTGGAGACCACCGTGCCGCCCGACTCGGTGGCATGGAAGAACTCGTCCTCCGTGACTTCCGCCGCCTGCGTGTGGTGGCGGATGAACACCACCTCGGTCTTCTCGTAGTGCTTGGACAGGAACAGGTAGAGCAGGATGAAGAAGCGCTTGGCGAGATCCTTGCGCGACTCGTCCATGGAGCCCGAGACATCCATCACGCAGAACATCACCGCCTTGCTGGTGGGCAGCGGCTCGCGCACGCGGTTGCGGTAGCGCAGGTCGAAGGGGTCGAGGAAAGGCACGCGCTTGAGCCGCTCGCGCAGCTCCTGCACGCGCGCGCGCACCACCTCGAGCTCCGGCGGCGGCCCCTCGGGGCGCCGCTCCAGGTCTTCCAGCTGGCGCTCGGCCGCCTTCAGCTCGGCGCGGGCGTCGCCGCCCATGGCGATGCGGCGTGCCAGGCCGGTGCGCATGGAGCGCACGATGTGCAGGCTGGTGGGATTGCCCTCGGAGACGAAGCCCGCCCGGCGCAGCTTCCATTCGGGCACCTCGGCCAGCAGCTGCGTGCGGATCATGCGCGGCAGCGCCAGGTCGTCGAAGAAGTACTGCATGAACTCTTCGCGCGAGATGCGGAAGACGAAGTCGTCCTCGCCCTGGCCGTCGGGCGACGCCCCCTGGCCGCTGCCGCCGGAGCCGCCGCCGCCCTGCGGCCGCTGGATGCGGTCGCCGCGCAGGTATTCCTGGTTGCCGGGGTGCACCAGTTCGCGGCTGCCGCCCGGCGCGTGGCCGAAGGTGGGCTCGGACACGTCGCGCCGGGGCAGCGTGATGTCGGCACCCCCTTCGATGTCGCGGATGCCGCGGTCGCCCACCGCCTTGCGCACCGCCTCCTTGATCTGATCGCGGTAGCGGCGCAGGAACCGCTCGCGGTTGCCGATGGACTTGTTCTTGCCCGAGAGGCGGCGGTCGATGACCTGGTGGAGCATCGCCCGCAGGCCGCCGCTGCTGTTGGTCACTGGGCGCCTCCTCCGTGTTGGTTCGCCGGTTGCGCGGTGGCGCTCAGGAGCTCTTGCGCACGCGCAGGTACCACTCGCACAGCAGGCGGACCTGGCGGCGCGTGTAGCCCTTTTCTTCCATGCGGTGCACGAAGTCCTCGTGCTTCTTCTGCTCGTCGGCGCTGGCCTTGGCGTTGAAGCTGATGACGGGCAGCAGCTCCTCGGTGTTGGAGAACATCTTCTTCTCGATCACGCTGCGCAGCTTCTCGTAGCTGGTCCACACCGGGTTCTTGCCGGCGTTGTTGGCGCGCGCGCGCAGCACGAAGTTGACGATCTCGTTGCGGAAGTCCTTGGGATTCGACAGGCCCGCCGGCTTCTCGATCTTCTCGAGTTCGGCGTTGAGCGCCGCGCGGTCGAAGATCTCGCCGGTGTCCGTGTCGCGGAACTCCTGGTCCTGGATCCAGAAATCGGCGTAGGTGACGTAGCGGTCGAAGATGTTCTGGCCGTATTCCGAGTAGGACTCGAGGTAGGCGGTCTGGATCTCCTTGCCGATGAACTCCGCATAGCGCGCGGCCAGGTGCTCCTTGATGTAGGCGAGGTACTTCTGCTCGGTCTCGGCCGGGAACTGCTCGCGCTCGATCTGCTGTTCCAGGACGTACATCAGGTGGACCGGGTTGGCCGCGACTTCGTTGCTGTCGAAATTGAACACCTTGGACAGGATCTTGAAGGCAAAGCGGGTGGAGATGCCCGTCATGCCTTCGTCGACCCCGGCGTAGTCGCGGTATTCCTGGAAGCTCTTGGCCTTGGGATCGGTGTCCTTCAGGTTCTCGCCGTCGTACACCATCATCTTGGAGTACAGGCTGGAGTTCTCGGGTTCCTTCAGCCGCGTCAGCACCGAGAACTGGGCCATCATCTTCAGCGTGCCGGGCGCGCACACGGCGTCCTTGAGCGAGGAGTTCTGGATCAGCTTCTCGTAGATCTTGACCTCTTCGGTCACGCGCAGGCAATAAGGCACCTTGACGACGTAGATGCGGTCGAGGAAGGCCTCGTTGTTCTTGTTGTTCTTGAAGGCCTTCCATTCGCTCTCGTTCGAGTGGGCCATGACGATGCCGTCGAACGGAATGGCGCCGAAGCCCTCGGTTCCCTTGAAGTTGCCTTCCTGGGTGGCCGTCAGCAGCGGGTGCAGCACCTTGATCGGCGCCTTGAACATCTCGACGAACTCGAGCAGGCCCTGGTTGGCCAGGCACAGCCCACCGGAGTAGCTGTAGGCGTCCGGGTCGTCCTGCGCGAAGCTCTCCAGCTTGCGGATGTCGACCTTGCCCACCAGCGACGAGATGTCCTGGTTGTTCTCGTCGCCCGGCTCGGTCTTGGCGATGCCCACCTGCTTGAGGATGGAGGGATAGCGCTTGACGACCTTGAACCTGCGGATGTCGCCGCCGTACTCCTCGAGCCGCTTCACGGCCCAGGGCGACATGATCTTCTGCGTGTAGCGCCGCGGAATGCCGAACTGCTGCTCGAGCAGCGGGCCGTCCTCCTCGTTGCTGAAGAGGCCCAGCGGCGATTCGTTGACCGGCGAGCCCTTGAGGGCATAGAAGGGCACCTGCTCCATCAACTGCTTCAGGCGTTCGGCGATGGACGACTTGCCGCCGCCGACCGGGCCCAGCAGATACAGGATCTGCTTCTTCTCTTCCAGGCCTTGCGCGGCATGGCGGAAGTGCGACACCACCTGTTCGATGGGTTCCTCGAGGCCGTAGAAGTCCTTGAAGGCGGGATAGATGCGGATGACCTTGTTGCCGAAGATGCGGGACAGGCGCGGGTCGTGCCGGGTATCGACCATCTCGGGCTCGCCAATGGCGGCCAGCATGCGCTCGGCGGCAGTCGCGTACGTCAGCGGCTCGCGTTTGCAGAGCTCGAGGTATTCCTCGATCGACAACTCCTCCTCGCGCGTCTTCTCGTAACGCGTGAGGAAATTGCGGACGACGTCCATGAAACCTCCTTCGTTCAGGCCTGCACCAGGCGCGCAGGTCGATGACCACTGTACTCCCGCGTCGGCGAACTGCCTCAACGTTCCCTGTAGGCCGAACGCCGACTTCACTGTAGGTGAACGGTAGATAAAAACAAGGGGGCGAAGTTGCTAGGGGAATACACGCGGCGCATGTAAACCACAGGCGTTTACAGAGGAGGAGCAGACGTGCGAACGCCGGGCTGCGCGCTTGCGAATCATGCGATCAGGCCATCGGTGCCACTGTAGGCGTGCGCAGCACACGCGGCATGCGAGTGCTCAGCGCGTGCGCGTGACCTTCTTCAGGTGGCGCGGGCTGTCGGGATCATGGCCGCGGGCGCGCGCCAACGCTTCCACCATGGGATAGAAGCTCTGGATCGCGCTCACCGGATCGAGTTCCGGCAGCGTGCTTTCCACCAGCGGCAACGCGGCCCGCGGTGTCCCTGGTGGTGCAGCCAGCAGCACGCATGCACCGCGATCGCGCATCGCGCGCGCCACTTCGAGGACCCCGGCCTGCGCCGGCCCGCGCGGCGCGAACACCAGCAGCGGGTAGCCCTCCTCGATCAGCGCCATGGGGCCGTGCTGGATCTCGGCCGCCGAGAACGCCTCGGCCTGGATGCCGCAGGTCTCCTTGAACTTGAGCGCGGCTTCCATCGCGACCGGCAGGCTCAGACCGCGCCCGACCACGAACAGGCGATCGGCGTCGCGCAGCGCCTCCACGGCCGGCGACCAGTCCGCTTGCACGGCGCGTGCCAGGGTGTCCGGCAGCGCCTCGAGCGCGCCCAGCAGCGCCGCATCGTCCTGCCAGCACGCGACCAGCCGCGCACCGGCGACGAGTTGCGCGATGAAGCTCTTGGTGGCGGCCACGCTGGCCTCGAGACCCGCGTGCAGCGGGAACAGCCACTCGGCGGCGGCGGCCAGCGGCGACTGCGGATCGTTGACGAAGGCGCAGGTCACCGCGCCGCCTTCGCGGAAGTAGCGGGTGGGGCCGACCACGTCCGGACTCTGGCCCGATTGCGAGAAGGCGAAGGAAGCCAGTCCTTCGCAGGCGATGCGCGACTGGTACAGCGTCACCAGCGACATCGGCATGGAGGTGACCAGGCGGCCGAGCCGTGCCATCAGCAGGTAGGCCGCGTAGTGGGCCGCGTGGTCCGAACTGCCGCGCGCGATGGTCAGCAACGACGACGGCGGCGCGCTGCGCAGGTGCGCGCCGAGCGCCGCATAGCGCTCCCCATCCGCGCGCAGTTGCCGGGCCACCACCACCGGGCCTTCGCGCGCCTCATCCAGCATGCGCGACATCGATCGCTTCTCCTTCGACGAACACGTCCTGCACTTTGAGGTCGCGGTCCAGCACCACGATGTCGGCCCAGGCGCCAACCGCGAGCCGGCCGCGGTCGGCGAGTTCGAGGAAATCGGCCGGATAGGTCGACACCCGGCGCGCGCCATCGTCCAGCGGCACGCCGATCACATCCACCAGGTTGCGCAGCGCGCGGTCCATGGTGAGGGTGGAGCCGGCCAGCGTGCCGTCGGCCAGGCGCACGCCGCCCAGGCACTTGGTGACCAGCTGGCGTCCCAGCCGGTACTCACCGTCGGGCATGCCGGTGGCGGCCGTGGAATCGGTCACGCAGTAGAGGCACGGAATGCTGCGCAGCGCGGCGCGGATCGCGCCCGGGTGCACATGCAGGAGGTCCGGAATGATCTCGGCGAACTGCGCATGGGCCAGGGCCGCACCCACCATGCCCGGCATGCGGTGGTGCAGCGGGGTCATGGCGTTGAACAGGTGCGTGAAGCCGCGCGCGCCACGCGCCAGCGCCTCGCGCCCCTGCTCGTAGTCGCCCAGGGTGTGCCCCAGTTGCACGCGGAAGCCGGCGGCCGCCAGCTGCTCGATCGCCTCCATGTGGCCGGGCACCTCGGGGGCCAGCGTGAGCAGGCGCACGGGCGCCAGGGCGTCGAGCCGGCGCAGTTCGTCCAGCGACACCGGCCGCGCGAAGTCGGGCTGGGCGCCCAGCTTGCCGGCATTGATGAAGGGCCCTTCGAGGTGCACGCCCAGGATGCGGGCGGCGCCGCCGGCCGGCGCGCGGGCCAGCGCGCCGACGGCACGCAGCGAACGCTCCAGGTCCTCGAAGGGCGCCGTCATGGTGGTGGCCAGCAGCGCGGTCGTGCCGTGCAGCGCGTGGCGCCGCGCCACCTGCAGCGCGGCATCGCCGCCTTCCATGACGTCGCGGCCGCCGCCGCCATGCACGTGCAGGTCGATGAAACCA
>JAEZKX010000071.1 GCA_023436025.1 Pseudomonadota bacterium
CCCCAGGACTGGGAGCGCTACACGGCCGCCGAACACGGGGTCTGGCGCACCCTGTTCGAGCGGCAGACCAAGCTGCTCGCGGGCCATGCCTGTGACGAATTCGTCGCAGGCATGCGGGCGCTGCCGCTGTCGCCGCACGAGATCCCGGACTTCCGCCGGCTCTCCGAGGTGCTGGCGAGGCACACCGGCTGGCAGGTGGTGGCGGTCCCCGGCCTGGTTCCGGACGACGTGTTCTTCGAACACCTCGCCAACCGGCGCTTCCCGGCCGGCCAGTTCATCCGCAAGCCGCACGCGCTGGACTACCTGGAAGAGCCGGACATCTTCCACGACGTGTTCGGCCACGTGCCCATGCTGATGAACCCGGTGATCGCCGACTACATCCAGGCCTACGGCCAGGGCGGCCTGCGGGCCCTGCGGCTGGGCAAGCTGCCCTACCTGGCGCGGGTCTACTGGTACACGGTCGAATTCGGGCTGGTGCATCAGGCCGGGGGCGTGCGCGTCTACGGCGCCGGCATCGCCTCCTCGCGCGCCGAGACGGTGTTCAGCACCAAGGACGATTCGCCCAACCGCATCGCCTTCGACCTGGAGCGGGTGATGCGCACGCTCTACCGCATCGACGACTTCCAGGAAACCTACTTCGTGCTGGAGAACCTGGAGCAACTGCTGGAACTCGCCAACATCGATTTCGCCGCCGCCTACGCGCGCACCAGCGCCCTGCCCGACCTCCAGCCCGGCGACGTGCTGGCCACCGACCGCGTGCTGCACCGCGGCAGCGGCGATTACCACCGCGCCAAAGCGAGGGAATGACGTGACCCGCACCGTGATGATCACCGGCGCCGCCGGCAACCTGGGGCGCGCCGTCGCCGCCGCCTTCGCGGCCACCGGCGACCGCCTGGTGCTGGTGGCGCGCACGCGCGACGCGCTGGAGCGCGCCTACGGCACGGAAGACGCGCGCCGGCTGTTCGTCGCCGCCGACCTGCTGGATGCCCAGGCGCTGCGGCAGGCCCTGCAGCCCATCGGCCCCATCGACGTGCTGTGCAACCTGGCGGGCGGCTTCACCATGGGAACGCCGGTGCACGCCACCCCCGAGGCCGACTGGCGCCGCATGCAGGACCTCAACGTGGGCACGCTGGTCCATGCCGTGGGCGCGGTGGTGCCGGGCATGCTCGAGCGCGGCGCCGGCCGCATCGTCAACGTCGGCGCCAACGCGGCCCTGCGCGGCGCCGCCGAGATGGGCGCCTACATCGCGGCCAAGTCCGAGGTGCTGCGCCTGACGGAAGCGATGTCGGCCGAACTGCGCGGCCACGGCATCAACGTCAACTGCGTCATGCCCAGCATCATCGACACGCCCGAGAACCGCGCAGCCATGCCCGGGGCCGACCCGTCGCGCTGGGTGGCGCCGGCGGACCTGGCCCAGGTGATCGTCTTCCTGGCCAGTGATGGCGCGCGCGCCGTGCATGGCGCCTGCATCCCCGTGGTCGGACAGTCGTAGCGCGGCCACGAGAACTTTCGCGCCACAGCGCAGGCACCACAGCCCGGCAGCTTGACGGCCGATTTCCTGAGCCGGCTTTCGCGCACGCCGGCGACTCCGGCGGTCCTACAGGTGGGGACCGCGTCACGTTCGACCATGACGGGGTAGCGCAGTCATCAGACCTCGATCCGTCGCCTGAGCCCGCGCTCCAGAACAGGAGAACCTGATGAAAGCCGTCGCCGTCCTCGCCGCCCTCGCCGCTTTCACCGCGGCGCCCGTCTTCGCCGATCAGCTCGTGGCCCGGCAGGGCAACGACTCCGTCCGCCTGTCCGACACCGCCTGCGAGAGCGAGTTGGTGCTGGCACGGCTGGAGCCAGCCTCGCGCGAGGAGTACCGCGCCGCCAGCGCCCACTTCCAGGGCCAGAACTTCGTGGCCTGCTGGCGCACCATCGGCAATGTGGCCCACCTGATCTACGAGGATGGCGACCAGGGCATCATCCCGATGCAGGAGCTCAAGCCCGAACTGAGCACCTGAGGACCGCGTCGTTGCGGCAGCGGCTATCCTCACGGCTGCATGCGTGTATTGATCGTTGAGGATGACCCCACCACGGCGACCATGCTTGGCGGCCTGCTACGCCGCCAGGAATGGGAGCACCAATGGTGCGACGACCTGGCCCAGGCGTGGCGGGCCCTGTGCAGCCAGCCCTTCGATTTCCTGCTGCTGGACCTGTCGCTGCCCGATGGCGAGGGAACGGACCTGCTGCAGAAGCTGCGGCGGGCGGCTCCCGGGGGGTTGCCGGATCCCAAGCTGCCGGTGCTGGTGATCTCCTCGCGCTCGCAGCTGCGGACCAGGCTGGCCGCGCTGGACCTCGGGGCGGACGGCTACGTGATCAAGCCGGCGCACCTCGAGGAAGTCGCGGCCGTCATGCGCGCCTTCCTGCGGCGGCGCCACATCCGGGAGGCCGGCCAGATCGTCCACGGCGACCTGGTGGTCGACCCGTCCAGCCGCACCGTCCAGCGCGGCGGCAGCGTGATCGAGTTGACCGAGCAGGAATTCGCCGTGCTGCTGGCCCTGCTGGAGGAAAGCCCGCGCCCGGTGCGCCGCAGCGAGATCCAGGAACGAAGCGGCCACCGCGTGGCCGATGGCGGCGCGATCGAGGTGCATGTGCACCACCTGCGCCGCAAGCTCGGGGACGGCCTGATCGAGACGGTGCGGGGCGTGGGGTACCGGATCGTGGAAGCCTGAAGGCACTCAACCGGGGGCGCACTCCCGATCCCGCGGCAGGCTGAAGCGGAACGTCGCCCCTTCGCTTGGAAGGCCCTCGGCCCAGATGCGGCCGCCGTGCCGCTCCACCACGCGCCGCGCCAGCGCCAGGCCGATGCCGGTGCCCTCGAACTGCCCGGCGTCATGCAGGCGCTGGAAGGCCTGGAACAGCCGGCCGGCGAACTGCGGATCGAAGCCGTCGCCGTTGTCGGCCACCGAGAACACCAGCTCCCGCGGCAGCCGGTCGAAGCCGACGTGGATACGCGGGTCGGCACGCCGGCCGCTGAACTTGGCGGCGTTGGACAACAGGTTCCACCACACCTGGCGCAGCGTCGCCGCATCGCCGCGCACCACCGGCAGCGGATCCACCGTCACCTGCACGTTCGGCGGCAGCGCCAGCTCCGCCACCACCTCGCGCACCAGCGTCGCCATGTCCACCGGCCGCTCCTCCAGCCGCCCCTTGCCGGCCCGCGCCACCGCCAGCAAGCCGTCGATCATCGCGCCCATCTGCGCCGTGTTCGCCACGATGCGCTGCACCAAGCGGCGCAGGCGCTCGGCGTCGCCGCGCGCGGCCAGCTCCGGCAGCGCCTGGGCAAATCCCTCCACCGCCTGCAGCGGCGCGCGCAGGTCGTGCGCCACCGAGAACGAAAAGGCCTCCAGTGATTCGTTGGCCGCGGCCAGCTCGCGCGTGCGCTCGGCCACCCGCTCCTCCAGCCGCTCGTTGGCATGCCGAAGCGCCACCTGGGCCTTGTTCAGCTCGGTCACGTCCACCGTGCAGCCGTGCCACAGCACCTCGCCCTCGCCCAGCTCCTCCACCTGCGCGTAGGTGAGGTAGTGGCGCAGCCCGCCGCGCGGCAACAGCACCCGGTACGCCAGCACCACGTCGCCCTGGCGCTGCAGCGAATGGGCCATGGCGCTGACCGCGCGGGCCAGGTCCTCGGGATGCAGGCGCTCCAGCACCGGCTGCGCCGACTGCGCGACCTGCGCCGGGGTCAGCTCGAACATGCGGACCACGCGCTCGCTGGTGAAGGGAAACCAGGCGCGGCCGTCACGGGTGATGCGCAGCTGGAACAAGGCGCCGGGGATGTTGCGCGACAGCTTCTCCAGCAAGGTGCGGTGGCGCTCCTCGCTCTCGCGCAGTTCGCGCTCCAGCGCGGGCAGGCGGTCCAGCATGCGGTTGAACTGGCGGGCCACCGCCGCCACCTCGTGCGGCCCGGCCTCGGGGGCGCGCCGGTCGAACTGGCCGGCCGCCACGCCCTCGGCCGCATTGGCCAGCGCCTTCATGGGCGCGGCGATGCGACGCACCAGGTCGATGACCAGGAGGCTGGCCACCAGCAGCACGGCGGCCGCGATGCCCAGCGCACGCAGCGCGCCCTCGCGCAGCGGGCCGAAGGTCTGGTCGATGTCGACGCCGGCGACGGCCACCAGGCCGGTGTCGCCGATGCGGCGCAGCGCATAGAAGCGCTCGCGGCCGTCCGCGCCGCGCGCCACCAGGGAGGTGCCACCGCGGCGCGCCACCTCGGTGAACCGGCCAAGGGCGGCATGCGGCTTTCCCTGCAACTCGGCCACGGCCGGCACACGGGCCAGGAGGTAGCCATCCATGGTGATCACGCCGCCTACCAGGTGCGATGGCGCGTTGGCGGCGAGTACCCGCTCCAGCGCATCCGCCGCCAGCAGCAGCTGCAAGGCGCCCACCACCTCGCCCCCGGCACCCCGCACCGGGTAGGTCAAGGCGAAGGTGTACTGTGGCGCGCCCGGCACGGCAGGCACCAGGTGCGGTCCGCGCGCGGGCAGCGCCGGCGCCGCCACCGGCG